>DASWNS010000349.1:0-2914 GCA_036399115.1 Pyrinomonadaceae bacterium
GTCGCGTTCGGGATTGGCGGGGAAGAAGAGCGAGAGACGGCGCGGCGCGGGGGCGACGGAGATCTTTTCCGGCGCGGACGGGGGGAACGTATCACGCGGCGCGATGCTCTGCGCGTTTGAATTGAGACTCTCGACCTGCGCCCCGCCCGTGCCGAGCGAGACTGCGCGCACGATGTAGACGTACTCTTCGCCGAATTTAAAAGTCTGATCGTCGAAGGAGGTCGCGGTCAAGACCGAACTGTTGAGCGGCGTCTGCGCGGGTTCGGTCTGCGAGCGGTCTGTGCGATAGACGTTGTAGCCGAGCAGGTTGAGGGGCGTCGAGTTATCCACGTTGGCGGGTGGCGTCTGCCAGCGGACGCGCACCACGTTCTCGCTCTCGTTCGAGACGCTCAGGAGCACGGGCGGCTGGCTCACGCGCGTCGCCGGTTCGATCAGCAGGAAGTTCGAGAACGAAGCGCGCTGCCCCGTGGCGTTGACGTAGCGGAGCGCGTAACGCAGGCGCACGGGTTCCGTGAGCGTGAGCGTGTCTTCGTAAGTTAAATCCTCCGGGGCGTTTTTAATCGAAGAGAAGGGGACGGAGCCGATGAGCGTGGCGCGCGTGGAAAATTCTTCCTCCGTCAGAGGCAGAGGGTCGTCCGTGCGCTCTGCGACACGATAGATGTCTATACGGCGGATGCTCTGCACGCTGCCGTCGTCTGCGTTGCGGCGCGGCGCAGGCCAACTCAGAATGACCTGGTTGCCGCGCTGCACGCCTGAGAGCAACTCCGTGCGCTGCGGGACGTTCTCGACGGGCGGCAGCGGCGGGCGGCGTTTGCCGCAGGCCGAAAAACAGAGGACGCAGATAGACGCGAGCAGGAAGAAGCGGCGGCGTAGTTTGTTCCCGTCGAGACTTGAAGATTTCATGCGCGGATGCCGTGTGCAGACAAAATCTGCGTGCTTACAAAATGTAGCGGCTGAGGTCTTGGTCTTTGACGATCTCTTGCAGCGTATTGGAGACGTAAGCGGCGTCAATCACCTGACGCTTCGGTTCGAGGTCGGGACCTTCAAAACTGATCACGTCCAAGACCTTCTCCATGATCGTGTGCAGGCGACGCGCGCCGATGTTCTCCGTCTGCTCGTTGACGCGCCCGGCAAACTGCGCGATGGCTTCGATGGCGTCGCCCGTAAACTCCAGTTCGACGCCTTCCGTCTCCAGCAGCGCGCGGTATTGTTTGACGAGCGAATTTTTCGGTTCGGTTAAAATCCGTTTGAAGTCTTCAATCGTCAGCGATTCGAGTTCGACGCGGATGGGAAAACGGCCTTGCAGTTCGGGAATCAAGTCCGAAGGCTTCGAGACGTGAAACGCGCCGGCGGCGATGAAGAGGATATGATCCGTGCGCACCATGCCGTAACGCGTGTTGACGGTCGTGCCTTCGACGATGGGGAGAATGTCGCGCTGCACGCCCTCGCGCGACACGTCCGGACCTCCGCCGCCCGACTCGCGCCCGGCGATCTTGTCGATCTCGTCCAGGAAGATGATGCCGGAGGATTCCACGCGTTCGAGGGCGGCGCGCGCCACCGTGTCCATGTCTATGAGTCGCTCCTCCTCTTCCTGCAAGAGATACTCCATCGCTTCGTCTACGCGCATGCGGCGACGTTTCGTGCGTCCCTGAAAGAGATTGCCGAGCATGTCTTTCATGTTGATGCCCATCTCTTCGACGCCCTGCGGCCCTGCGACTTCGATGGTCGGGAAATTCTTCTCGCGCACTTCCAACTCGACCATGCGATTCTCCAATTTCCCTGCGCGAAGCTGCTCTCTCAGTTTCTCACGCGTGCGCTGAAACTGGTCGTCGCGCAGGGGCGCGCCCGACGCGCCGCCGTCGGACGGAGAACTGCTGCCGCTGTTCTCTTCATCATCGAAACTGTAAAAGTTAGAAGAAGGTTTCGGGGGCAGCAGCAGGTCGAGTATGCGTTCTTCGACGTTGAGTTCCGCTTTGTCTGAAATCTCTTCGGCCTTCTCCGCGCGCAGCATCTCGACTGCGATCTCCGTGAGATCGCGGATCATGCTCTCCACATCGCGCCCCACGTAGCCGACCTCCGTGAACTTCGAGGCTTCGACTTTGAGAAAAGGCGAACTCGACATGCGCGCGAGGCGACGCGCGATCTCTGTCTTGCCGACGCCCGTGGTACCGATCATGATGATGTTTTTCGGCATCACGTCGGCGGCCATGTCGGGCGGGAGCTTCTGTCGCCGGACACGATTGCGCAGGGCGATTGCCACGGCGCGCTTCGCAGCATGTTGCCCGACGACGTGCTTGTCCAATTGCTGCACGATCTGTCGCGGCGTCATATCGTCGAGCCGCGCCTCTTCGTCAACTTCGCCTGAGAGATAAATAACCATTAGCAATTCAACAACTTATAAGAAATACGGAGAACATCCGACCCCGTTTCACATCGTCTTTTGACGATATAACGGGAGAAACCATGACACTAGACCAATTGTTTGAAAGCTTCATCCGCGAAAAGCAATACATCGGAAACTGTACGCCTCGCACAATTACGTTCTTTCGACAATCTTTTAAAACTTTCCGCCGAATAGTAACCGAGGATGAAATGACAAGGCAAACTACCACAGATTTCGTAATTGGTGCGCGCCAAAAGGGAATGAGTGTCGGGTGTCTCAATGCCTATATAAAAGGCGTTAACTCGTTTCTGGAATGGCTACACCAAAACGAAATCACAAAGGAACGGCTGAAAATAAAACTGCTCAAACAAGAGAAAAAGGTACTGCGGTCTTTTACAGAGGATGAATTGCGGCGGGTACTGAGTTTCAAGCCCAAAACCTTTGGCGAAAGGCGCATTTTCGCACTCACACTTACACTAATTGATTCAGGCGGGCGCATTGATGAATTTCTAAGTCTGACACGACAGCAAA
>DASWNS010000350.1:0-20772 GCA_036399115.1 Pyrinomonadaceae bacterium
GTCGGGTCTTGATTATTACACGGGGCTGACTTTCAAAATTTACGTGGCGGGCGCAGGCACGCGCGTCGGAGGCGGAGGCCGTTACGACAACCTGACGGGCAATTTCGGACGCCCCGAACCGGCGGTCGGCTTCGTCCTCGACCTCGACGCTCTGACCGACCTGCTCATGCGCCGGGGAAGTTCGACTTCGGACGCAGGCAGTGGCACGGATGCCTGCACGTTACTTAACAGCGAAGCCACCGAACCGGCAACGCTTTTTATGGACGCGCGCAGGCGACGCGCAGGAAACGAACGCGTCTTGATCAACTACCGGGGATGAAAGGGTGAGCAGGCAGATGCCGGAATTAACCATCGCGGTGGCGAAAGGAAGAATGCAGGACGACGCGCTGCAACTGCTGTCGCGCGCGGGCGTCAGCGTGAGTCAGGCCGCGCTCAAGTCGAGGCGTCTGGCGATTGAAGACGAGAGCGGCGTTTATCGCTTCGTCTTCGTCAAGCCTGCGGACGTGCCCGTGTACGTGGAGCACGGCATCGCCGATTGCGGCATCGTCGGGCGCGACGTGCTGCTCGAATCCGCCGCAGACCTCTTGCAACCGCTCGACCTGCAAATCGGATTTTGCCGGATCGCTGTGGCCGCTCCCGCGCGCAGGTCGCAGCCGATGATCGGCGCGCTGCGCATCGCTACCAAGTATCCGCAGATCGCAGCCGCACACTTCGGCGCGCGCGGCGTGCCCGTCGAGATCATTCAACTGTCCGGGTCGGTGGAACTCGCGCCCGTGCTCGGCCTCGCCGACTGCATCGTCGATCTGGTGGAGACGGGGCAGACGCTATCCGAGAACGGCCTCGAAGTGTTGGAAGTCATCACGGAATCGTCTGCGCGCCTCGTGGTCAACCGTGCGAGTTATCAACTGAAAGCGTCTGCCGTCTCGCGTCTCATCGAGTCGTTGAGCGGAGGGATGGGAAAGGAAGCGGCACGATGATCGAAGTGATTCGCAGGGAAGACCGGAAAGGGCGCGAGCGCAAACTGGCGCGCATCGCGGCACGCAGCGTCGCGCTGGACGGCGAACTGATGCGGGTCGTGGCCTCTATCGTCGAAGACGTGCGGGTGCGCGGCGACGAAGCCGTCGTCGAATACACGGAGCGTTTCGACGGCGTGCGAATAGCGCGCGATGAAATAAGAGTTGACGAGCGGCAGTTGAGTCTCTGGGCGGAACGCGCAGACGGGGAGGTGCGGCGCGCTTTAGGCGAAGCGCTCAAGCGTGTGCGCGCGTTTCATGAACGGGAGCGCGCAGAGTCCTGGGAGATGGAGACGACGGCGGGCGTTCGTCTCGGCCAACGCATCACGCCGGTTGAGCGGGCGGGTCTGTACGTGCCGGGCGGGACGGCGAGTTATCCTTCGTCGGTCGTGATGAACGTTGTTCCCGCGCAGGTGGCGGGCGTCGAACGCATCATCGTAGCGACGCCGCCGCGCACGCTCGCGGAGAATCCTTCGGTAGCGGCTGCGCTTCTCGAATTGAACGTCAGGGAGATTTACGCCGTCGGCGGCGCGCAGGCGGTCGCCGCGCTCGCTTACGGCACGCAGACGATTCCGCGCGTTGATAAGATCACGGGACCCGGAAACCGTTATGTCGCGGCGGCGAAGAGACTGGTCTTCGGGGTCGTCGGCATAGATTCACTGGCTGGTCCGAGCGAGGTCGTCGTCGTGGCCGACGCGTCGGCGCGTGCCGATTTCATCGCCGCCGACATGCTCGCGCAGGCGGAACACGGCGCAGACGCTTCCTCAGTTCTCATCACGACAGACGACGCGCTCGCCTTCGCCGTGGCCTCCGAGATCGAGCGGCAGGCGCAGAGCCTCGCGCGTCTCTCTATTGTAGAAAAATCTCTCGCAGACTTCGGGGCGATCATCGTCGTGGACAACTTAGACGAAGCGTGCGAACTCGTTAACGAACTTGCGCCGGAGCACGTCGAGATCATGACGCGTGAGCCGGACGCGTTTGCGGCGCGCGTGCGACATGCGGGAGCGATCTTTTTAGGTGAGCACACGCCGGAAGCGGTCGGCGATTACTTCGCTGGTCCTAATCACGTCCTGCCGACCGGCGGGGCGGCGCGCTTCTCTTCGGCGTTGGGCGTCTATGATTTCGTCAAACGCACGAGCATCCTGCGTTACTCGTCCATTGAACTCGGACGCACCGCGCAGATGATCGCCACGCTCGCCCGCGCGGAAGGACTCGACGCGCACGCGCGTTCCGCGCTCATCCGTTTGGAAGGTGTCGCACGTTGAGACGCGAAGACGCGAACCGGAAGCAGGGAGACTAGCGATGGCCGATTTTTTGGACACGATCAAGCCGGGCGTGCGAGAGCTTCGCGCTTACACGCTGACGCCGGAGCGCGCCGCGATCAAGCTCAACCAGAACGAGAATCCGTGGGATGCGCCGGAGAGAATCAAGGAGGAGAGTTTGCGTCGCCTCGTTGGGCGCGCGTGGTCGCGCTATCCGGATTTCGTGCCCGTAAGTTTGCATGAGCGGCTCGCGCGCTTTAGCGGCTGGCGGGCTGACGGCATCATCGCGGGCAACGGCTCGAACGAATTGATCCAAGCCCTCTTGATGGTGACCATCCGGGAAGGAAAACGCGTGCTTATCTGCGAGCCGACGTTTGCGCTCTACAGGCAGGTCGCAACCGTGCTCGGCGGCGACGTGTTGTCGGTGCCGCTCAATGCGGAGTTGAAATATGACGCGGCGGCTCTCAGGGAGAAGATCGAGACGAGCAAGCCGGACGTGACGATCATCTGTTCGCCCAATAACCCGACGGGGTGCAGCATCGGCGAAGCAGAACTCGTCTCGCTGCTCGAAGTCTCGCACGGACTCATCGCCGTTGACGAAGCCTATTTCGAGTTTTCGGGACACACGCTCGCAGGATTGTTAGAGGCTCATCCGAACCTCGTCGTCTTTCGCACCTTCTCGAAGGCGTTGGCGTTGGCGGCCTTGCGCGTCGGCTATTTGCTGGCCGCGCCGGAGGTGGCGCGCGAGATCGGGAAGGCAGTGCTGCCGTACAACCTTAACGCCTTCTCGCAGACAGTCGCGGAAGTCGCAGTCGAGTTGTACGAGACGGAACTGCGCCCGCTCATCGCACAGATCGTCGCCGAGCGCGGGCGGCTGTACGAGGGTCTACAGGCGATAGACGGACTCGCCCCCGTGAGGTCGGAAGCGAATTTCATGGTCGTGCGTTCCGGGATCACGCCGCGCCGCGTCTTTGCAGAACTGCTCAAGCGCGACATTCTTGTCCGCGACGTGAGCGGCTATCCGATGCTGCGAGATTATTTCCGCGTGAGCGTCGGCACGCCGCGCGAGAACGATCTGCTGCTCGCGGCTTTGCATGAAATTTTCGCCTGAATTTTTTTGTGTGAAGCAATTACTAACGTCCGGCGTCTGCCGGAGCGCGACTTTGCACTTTCGGATCGTGAGAGAACATTTATGAGCACTCAACTTCAGACGCAGGCGCGCACGGCGCAGGTTCAACGGCGGACGAAAGAGACAGACGTGCGAGTTTCGTTGAACCTCGACGGCGGCGGGCGGGGGCGCATCTCGACGGGCGTTCCCTTCCTCGATCATATGCTCGAACTCTTCGCACGCCACGGCCTCTTCGATCTCGAAGTGGAGTGTCGCGGCGATCTGGAGATCGACGATCATCATTCGGTGGAAGACATTGCCATCTCTCTGGGCGAGGCTTTCGCACGCGCGCTTGGAGACAAGCGCGGCATCACGCGTTACGGCGCGTCGCTGGTGCCGATGGACGAGGCGTTGTGCCGCGCGGTGGTTGATCTGTCGGGTCGCTTCTATCTCGTCTATGAAGTGGAGACGCGGCGGCAGGCGATAGGTAATTTCTCGGTCGAGTTGGCCGAACATTTCTGGCGCTCTTTCGCCGAAGCCCTGCGCTGCAACCTGCACCTCGACCTGCTGCGCGGGCGCAACACTCACCACATCCTCGAAGCGACGTTTAAAGCGACCGCTCGCGCGCTACGTCAGGCGGTGGAACTCGATGCGCGCGTCGAGGGCGTTCCGAGCACGAAAGGAGTTTTGTGAGCGTGCGCGCGGAAGTGGCGATTATTGATTACGGCGTCGGCAATCTGCGCTCGGTCGAGAAGGCTTTCGGGGCGATGAATTGCGAGGCGGTCGTGAGCGGCGACGAGCGTGTGCTGCGCGCGGCGAAGCGGCTGGTGCTGCCGGGCGTGGGCGCGTTCGGCGCGTGCATGAATGCGCTGCGCGAGCGCGGCTTCGACGAACTCGTGCGCGAACGTGCGGCGGAGGGCACGCCGCTGCTCGGCGTGTGCGTCGGGATGCAGATGTTGTTTGAAGAGTCGGAGGAGTTCGGACTGACGGAGGGGCTGGGGCTGCTCGGCGGGCGCGTGCGACGTTTCCCGAAGGAGTTATTGGTTCCGCAGACGGGTTGGAATCAGGTTTCGCAGCGCGTCGCGCACCCGCTGCTCGCGGGCGTCGGCGACGGGGCTTTCTTCTATTTCGTACACTCTTATTACTGCGAGCCGGAACGGCGAGAAGTCGTCTTGGGGGAGACGGAATACGGCGCGGCTTATGCTTCGGTCGTCGCGCGCGGAGCGATCTGCGGCGTCCAGTTTCACCCGGAGAAGAGTCAGGCGGCGGGCTTGCGTTTGCTGCGAAACTTTGCGGAGTTTGGGACGGTGGAAAACTAGATGTTAGCCAAACGCATCATTCCGTGTCTCGACGTTGAAGGCGGGCGCGTGGTTAAAGGAATACGTTTTCTGTCTCTGGTTGACGCGGGCGATCCGGTCGAACAGGCGAAGCGTTACGATGCCGAAGGCGCGGACGAGTTGACCTTCCTCGACATCACCGCCTCTGCTGACAAGCGCGCCATCGTCTCGGAACTCGTGCGCCGCGTGGCCGATGAACTGTTCATCCCGTTCACGGTCGGCGGCGGCCTCGGCAGCCTCGAAGAGATACGCGCAGTGCTTCGCGCCGGTGCGGACAAGGTGACGCTGAACACGGCGGCGATCAAACATCCAGAATTGATCAGCGCGGGGGCGGAGACTTTCGGCAGCCAGTGCATGGTCGTCGCCATCGACGCGCGGCGAAGAGAGCGTGGCAAAGGGGAGAGCGGCGGCGTGGTAGACGGTTGGGATGTCTTCACGCACGGCGGGCGGCGAAACGCTCGGCTTGATGCCGTCGAATGGGCTGTGCGCGCGGAGAGGCTCGGAGCGGGGGAGATACTTTTGACGAGCATGGACGCAGACGGGACGCGCAACGGGTTCGACATCGAACTGACGCGAGCCGTGGCCGATGCGGTGCGCATCCCGGTTATCGCTTCGGGCGGCGCGGGGCGGCTCGAACATTTTTACGACGCGCTCACAGCGGGGCGTGCGAGTGCGGTGCTCGCCGCGTCGCTCTTTCATTTCGGAGAGTACAAGGTTTCCGAGGTCAAGAATTACTTGCGCGGGAGGGGGATCGTAGTGCGATGACGAAGTATGCGCCGGAAGAGTTGAGATACGACGAACGCGGGCTGCTGCCGGTGGTCGTGCAGGATGCGGAGACGCGCGAAGTGCTCACCGTGGCTTACATGAACGCGGAGAGCCTGCGGCGCACGCTGGAGAGCGGTGAGACGTGGTTCTGGTCACGTTCGCGCGCGGCTCTCTGGCACAAGGGCGAAACTTCCGGCCACACGCAACGCGTCCTCGGCGTCAGAGTTGATTGCGATCAGGATGCGCTCGTCGTGCTCGTCGAGCCGTCGGGTGCTGCTTGTCATACGGGCGCGCGTTCATGTTTTCAACACGAGATCGAGAGTGCGGGTCAATT
The DNA here is from genome assembly GCA_036399115.1 of Pyrinomonadaceae bacterium. GTDB lineage: Bacteria > Acidobacteriota > Blastocatellia > Pyrinomonadales > Pyrinomonadaceae > JAIVJZ01. Next base: position 5,820 of record DASWNS010000350.1, read on the forward strand.
TGATGAAGGCGACGCTGGCGGGAATGTCGGAGCGTCTCGAGCGCTCGGCGCGACGCTCAGGGAGCTTTACGCGCTCATCGAGAGCAGGAGCCGGGAGCGACCCGCAGGGTCTTACACGACCTATCTGTTTGCGCAGGGATTGGATAAGATTTTGAAAAAGGTCGGGGAAGAAGCGGCGGAGACGATCATCGCGGCGAAGAACGCAGACGCGCACGCGCTCGTCGGCGAAGTCTCCGACCTGCTCTATCACCTGCTCGTGCTGCTGGTCGAGCGCGGCGTTAAGTTGGAAGAGATCGGGTGCGAACTGGCGAGACGCGAGGGGAGACGAAAAGCCGGATGAATCAGGAACAGATTGAACTCGAAGAGTTGCTTGAATTCGCCGTCTCGCTCGCGCGCGGGGCGGGCGACATCACGCTGCGCCACTTCCGCCAGCCGTTCACGCCCGACAGGAAGGCGGACGGCTCGTTTGTGACACAGGCGGACAGAGAAGCCGAAAGATTCATACGCTCGCGCATCGAAGAGAAATTTCCGCGCGACGCCGTGCTCGGAGAAGAGGAAGCCGCGCGCGCGGGTTCGTCCGGCAGGCGATGGATCATCGATCCGATTGACGGAACTTACGCGTTCGTTCATGGCGTGCCGCTCTACGGCGTTCTGATAGGTCTGGAGATCGCGGAGGAGGCTTGTCTGGGCGTCGTCAATTTACCGGCGCTTGGCGAGATCGTCTATGCGGCGCGCGGCGTGGGCTGCTTCTGGAACGATGCGCGGGCACGCGTCTCCGCCACTTCATCGCTCGCCGATGCCCTGCTGCTTTCGACTGACTTCGGGACGTGTGAGCGATACGGCTTCGGCGCGGCGGCGCGCAGGTTGGAGCAGAGCGCGGGCGCGCGTCGCACGTGGGGCGATTGCTACGGCCACGTCCTCGTCGCCACCGGACGCGCCGAGGTGATGCTCGACCCCGTGATGAACGTGTGGGATTGCGCCCCGTTGCTGCCGATACTCGAAGAAGCGGGCGGGACTTTTACAGACTGGAACGGCGAGCGCACGATTCAAGGCGGCAACGCCATCTCCACCAACGGCCTGCTGCTCGAAGCCGTGCTCGGACACGTCAGGCAGGAAGACTAGCCGCGCCGTCGCTCCCGCGCTTCGATTCATTCCATGAGAGGGACTTGAGAATTCAGATGTTGATTATTCCGGCGATTGATCTAAAGAACGGCCAGTGCGTGCGTCTGACGCAGGGACGACGAGCGGAGGCCAAAATCTACGACGGCGACCCGGTCGAGATCGCGCGAAGGTTTGAAGCGGCGGGCGCGCGGATGCTGCACGTCGTAGACCTCGACGGGGCGTTCGCGGAGAGCGGCTCGAAGAACCGGGAGGTGGCGCGGCGCATCATCGAAGCCGTCGCCGTGCCGGTTCAGTTCGGCGGCGGCCTGCGTAGCCTTGCGGACGTGCGACGTGTGATCGAATACGGTGCGGCGCGGGTGGTCGTCGGCACGCTGGTCGTGGAGTCTGCGGAACTGCTGGCGCAACTCGTCGAGCTATTCGGCGCGAGCATCGTCGCAGGGATTGACGCGCGTGACGGGCAAGTCGTCACGAGAGGTTGGGAGAAGGAGGCGCGTATCTCCGCCGTCGGACTTGCGGAACGCGTGGCGACGGCAGGCGTCGGGAGGATCGTCTATACAGACGTGGCGCGCGACGGCATGCTTGAGGGCGTGAACGTAGAACAGACGTGCGCTGTCGCGCGCCGTGCGAATGTGCCCGTCACGGCATCGGGCGGCGTCTCTTCGCTGGCGGAGATAGCGCGTCTGAAAGTTGCGTGCGAAGGCAGGATTGATAGTGTGATTATCGGCAAAGCCGTTTATGAAAAACGCTTCACGCTGGCCGAGGCCAACGAGATCGCAGGCGACGCGGAAGAGACGGCAGCGCGCGAGAGTTAGCCTGTGAAAGACCCTGAAAAAGAGAGAGGCCGGAAGACAGATTGAGCATTGTCTTCCGGCCTCTCTCATCAATGACGCGTTCGGCGTCGAAGCTTCTCTACCATGATCGCCGGCGCGTTGCGAGCGATGCGTCGCCTCACGTATGAATTAGTGGACAGCCGGAGGCGGAGCACTAAGCATACTGAGGAAGCAGGGCGTGTGGACGAGTTTGTCGAGGTCGAGCGCGCGACGTTTGAACTCGTTGAAGTTTCGCGTCGGCGCGCCGTCTGCCGGATCGGCCACGTTGATGCCGGTCATAAAGCCGGACAGCCCGGCGGGCGTCCCGAAGGGCGCGGGCTTGATGTGCGTGAAGATGGTGGCAGACTCTCCCGCATGGCACCCGCTACAGGTATTGAGGGAGAAGTCATGTCTATCGCCGCGGGGCATGATGGTGATGGTTGGACCATCGCTCCAGAAGACTGCGGGCGAAGGCACGTCGGACGCGTTGGTGAGGAACTTCTGGGTGAGCCAGAAGTCCGGCACGGTCGCCCCCTTCGGCGTGCTGTTGACGAAGTGTGCGGTCAGGTCTGTGTTCCTGAGCGTCTCGTGCGGCGTCTGTTTGGCATTTGCCTCGAACAGGTGGCCGTTCCCTTTCGGCAGGCGAAACTCGCGCAGTTGCCACTTGTCGTCGGGTGCAAGATTGGCGATGGCGATCTCGTTGGTGCGAAGTTGGTTGAGCGCGCTGCCGTTGGGCTTGCCGGGCGCGACGTTGGCTTTGGTAAACTGGTCTGTGATGGCTTGCAGCGCAGCGTTGTAAGACCATGAACCGAGCGCGTGCCACTTCAGGTTGTACCACTGCTGACCCCAGTTGCGAATGGCGGGGCAGCCCTTCCGGTCGATGCCGTATTCGATGATCACTGTGAACTGCGTCGGCGCGCAGGCCGTCGCCGGGAGGCCGGTGTAGGGGTCGATGCCTCCTCCTTTGGTCGGCCTCATGTCCATGACGCCGAAGACGAAGCGACCTTCGCCCGCGTTGCCGCCGCCGTAGCCTGTGCCCGCGCTGCGCAGGTCAACGCGGTTGACGATGGCGAGCAGGCGGAAAGGAGCTTTCGACAGATTGAGCGGCATGCCCGGACCACCCGATGCGGCTTCCCACGGACCAATTACGAGGTTCTGTATCTGCTGGCGTTTGGCCGCCGTCCAGCCGTTGGGCGTGGTCTGGTTAGCCATCCACTTGTTGAGCCACTGGCGCACGAAGGTAGGCGGCGCGATGCCCGTGAGCGGCTGGTTTGCCATCTCCGTCATCAGGCGTCCGAACGTCCACGCGCCCATCGGCGTGCCTTTGTTCGTGCAGGGGTTGAAGGTGCGTGTCGGGTCTTCGACGACTTTCACGTCGGTAATGACGAGCGACTTTCTAGGATCGATGCCGTAGTAGGTGGCGAGCGGTTTGATCGGCACAAACTGGCCGGGCTTCAAGTTGCGGAAATCCACTTTCGGCACCGCTATTGTGCCCTGCCGGTCGCGGCTGTTTTCAAACGCGGGCATGAGCACGGAATCGGAAGAGGCGAGCGATTCCCTTTCCGTCCCGTCAGAGGTGGTTTCGGCGGAAGAGGAGGCGGCCAACTCGGCGTCGTCCGCGCTGGCCGTCCTGGCGTCGCTGGTTGCGACGGTTCCCGTCGTCGTGCGGGTGGTCGGCTGCGTAGTCTCTTCCACCGGACTCGGCTCCGGATTGGCGTTTTGTTGAGAGACGCGCTCCTGATTGTCGGCCAGCGCGTTGAAATCGATGAAGGCGATGGCGGAGTAGGTGCCGTCGCCCGCCGTCTGGTCGCTTTCGAGTCCGTCGTCGCGGAGGATAACTTCGCGTTCTTCGATCACCGTCGTGACGGTCGGCGCGACTTTCGCGTCGCGCACGAACCGCACGAGCAGGAGCGCGTTGCCCTCGGATGTCTCGCGTTCGAGCGGCGTCGCCTCCATGGATTCGGCTTGCGGCGTGGCCTCCTCAGCCGGGTCGGTCGTCTCCTGCATGCTTGCGTAGGTAGCGGCGCTCGTCTTACCCGGCGCGGCTCCGAAGAGCAGGCTGCCGACGGCCAGAGAGATTGCCAGTACGATGGTGAAGAGTTTGAGGAGTTGTTGCTTCTTGAGTTTCATGGGTCTCCTTCTACGTTGTGAGCACAAGTTGTGAGTAAAACTTTTTGTTGTGAGAGTGAAACGAGACTTCGCTTTCGAGGGGCGCTGGCGAAGACTCGTCCCGTTGACGACGCGGAAACCTGCGTTGAGCAGCCCGGAATCAAAACTGCTGCGCGCAAGCGACCGCGATAGATGCAAAGCCTTGAAGAAAAGAAGAGAGAATGGCGACGAGACGAATTTTCAAAGAGCAGCCGACGGCGCGGAATAAGGCACACCGTCACCTTCTGCCGGGCGGTAGTTACATCAGCAAGCGTTCAAATTAGGTAAAACTGTCCGGCGGTTGCAGGAATGCAATCCGTGGGGGCGGATACGCCGTCTGTTAATTTCGGGAGTGAGGCTTAGGGGCGCAGTCTCAACTTGTCAGTACTGACTGATAATTCAGCCCTCAAAATTCAAGACATCCGAACGGCATCAAGACGCAGCTCGCACATCAAAATTTACAGCTCTCGCCAAAAGTTTGAGGTTGGGGATTTATGTGCAGGGAGGATGATACACCCTTTCGATGAGGTGTCAATATTAAATTTTACTGACGCGCGAACCGGCGCGTTACCGGCGACGCGTTTAGTAAAATATTGCCCAATCAGTAGAGACTACAGGCCCTCTCAATCACACGCGAATTTCGCCTTCCGCCTTGCCGAACTGGATGCGGGTTTTGACGGCGAGCGTCACGCTGCGCTCCGGTTCGACATCGCGCACCGCGCCGTCGGCAGTTGTCACAACCCACTTGTGGCCTGAGAGATTTTTCAATCCCCAGATGTTAGGGTTTGACGGGTGGCGCGTGACGGCGGCGGCGGGGCTTGAGAAGTCGTAGAGGCGGTCGTCGTCCGTGTGATGCGGGTAGAGTTGCGTGTCGTGGTTGAGCATCACGACTTGACTGCCGATGCGTATGCGCGGCGGAAGCACGAGTTGCACGGCGCACGACCAGCAGAGGCCGGGGTTGCCGCCCGTTGCGCGCAGGCGGTCTGCGTCGTAGAAGTTTTCCAGCCCGCAGTGTGAGCAATAGATGATCGAATCGCGCAGGCGGATCATCTGCCCGCGCCATTCGCTTTCGCGGACGCGCCCGTGCAGCGGATCGCGTATCCCTTCGGTGAAGGCGCGCGTGAAGGTGTCGCGCAGGAATTGCGGGTAGATGCGCCAGAAGGCGAGCGCGTTATCGTGTATGCCGGGGACAGGCCGGTTCGCATCGTTCGCGGGGTCGTAGATGAAGATGGGTTCGCTGCCGTAGAGCTTGTTCATGGCGGGCAGGTCGAGGCATTTAATCTCCGTCTCCTTCTTGCCTTCGAGCGGGTGCGAGACGGTGAGCATGTAGAAGATGAGAACGGCGAGCGAGAAGAGATCGGTCTGCGTACTCGGCACAGCCGTGCCGAGTACGACTTCGGGAGCCATGAAGCGCGGCGTGCCGAGGACGCCGAGCGTGCCACGGCCATCGGGCGCGACGTTGTCGCAATCGCAGATCAGCACGTCGCCCGTGTCAGGGTCGAAGAAGGCGTTGCCGAAAGAGATGTCGCGGTAGCAGAAGCCCTGCGTGTGGAGCAGCAGATAGTTGTGCGCGAGGTGGAACCCGGCGGTGGCGAGCGCGCGAAACGTCGGCTCGATGCGACGCTTCATGAGATCGACGATGTTCTTGAAGCGCGGCGGACGCAAGCCCATCACGTAGCCGAAACCTTCGACGCGCTCTTCGACCGCGAGTTCGAGCGGCCACAAAAAATGCTCGCTCGGCGCGCCCTTTCGCACGAGCAGTTCAATCGCTGCGCGCTGTTCGGGCGTAGACATCTGCGGGAAGAACCACTTGAGCGCGACCGCTTCGCCGCCCAACGTGGCTTTATAAACTTCGCCCTGCCCGCCTGCGCCGAGCAGTTTCTCCGCCGTACACGCCATGCCCGAAGGCTCCGTGCGCACCGTCTGACCTTCGCGTAAAATTTGTTGACCGTCTGACATAAACTTCCCTTCCCGCTCTCGAACGATTTCACAAACGATTGTTGCGACTCACGACCTGCGAGCCGTGGTCCGTCTCCCACGCGGCGACGAGGTTCCCCGTCAAGTCGCAGCCTTCAACCTCGACCGCGCCGCCCGCTTCACAACTGACGCCGACATGACCGTTATCGTTGATGCGACACGTGCGCGCGATGGCGACGCCGTAAGCATCGACGTGGAGGCCAGACCTGCGATTGCGAAAAAGATCGCACGTCTCCAACAGCGCGTGCCCCGCGTCCTGCACGAAGACGCCGTGCGCTTGCCCGTCGTGAATCTGACATCCGCGCAGGCTCAACTCTCCGCCGCTCGTCACGGCGACCTCCGCTTCCGCATGGCGGTAGATGTTGCACGCTTCGAGCGTCGCACGCCCTTCGCGATGCGTGAAGACGCCCGTGTTTTCGCCGTCGTGAATGCGACAGCGGCGCAAGGTGGCGACGCCGGTATCGCTGATGCCGACGTTCGCGCGCCGGTTCATGTAAATGTCGCAACCCTCGATGGCCGTCGTCGCGCGATTCCAGACAACGACTCCGGCGTCCGTGCCGTGATGTATGAGACAGTCGCGCAGGCTCATGCTCGCGCCGCTCGTGATGGCGACGCCGATGTTGGAGTTGGCGGCGATGTCGCACGCTTCGAGCAAGCCCTGCGCGCCGTCGAAGGCGTAGACGCCCGAATCTACGCCGTGATGAATGTGGCAATTGCGAAGCAGCGGCGCGGCGGTCGGGTTGTGAATGGCGACGCAGGCCAGCGAGTCGGAGCTGATGTCGCAAGCCTCGAACAGAGGCCGCCCGTGCGCTATGTCCACGGCGAAAAAGCCGTCGCCGCCCGCACCGCCCGCGCGTGCCTGCCCGCGCAAAGTCAGATTGCAAATGATCGCCGCATCCGTTCGCATGACGAGACAACTTGAGGTGGTCGCACGCACGATGATCTCTTCGAGCGCGCCGTCGCCCACGATCTCAAGCGATTTGTCTATCAACAGACCTTCGTTGTAAATGCCCGGACGCACGAACAGTAGCGAACCCGAAGGAGCGCGCCGGAGCGCGTCCGTGAGCGTCTGAAAATCGCCGCTGCCGTCGAGCGCGACGACGAACGAGGGGCGCGCAGCGGACGAAGAAGGAGGAGCGGGAGTTGCGCGAGTCGCTGCCGCAGGATTCGCGGGAGGCGGTGACGCGTGCGCGCCGGACTGAGATTGCGAGGCGCGCGGCGTCTGCGGCTGTGCCAGTCGCGTTGATGGTTGAGGTGTTGTCGGGCGCGCGGCTTGTTCGTTCTGCCGTTGGTCAACCTGTTCGAGGGCGGCGAGTTCGTCGGGTGAAATGACGCCGAGGGCGAGCGCCCAGGTGCGAACCGTCCAGCGCGCGGCGTTCGCTTCCATCGCGACATCTTCGTGGAGGCGCGCGGAGAGGCGTGCGAGCAGCGTGGCGCGCGGCATACGGCTGTTGCCGGGGGCGAGCAGTTCGGCGGGGATGCGTTCTTCGAGCGCGGCGTTGAGCACGGCAATCTCGCGGCGATGCGCGGGGAAGTTGTCGCGCATCAAGCCTTCGCAACGCCGTGGTGCGTCGATGATCTCGTGACCGTGGCGGCGGATGATCTCAAGCAGTTTTTGGCGTGGAAGATTGTTCATGCGAAGCGGCGGGCGTTGGCACGGCGGGCGGCGCGCCGGTTGAGGTCGTGTCGCTTGATGAAGGCGACGCTGTGAGAGCGTCCATGCGGCAGACGATGGCGAGCGTGCAATCGTCGCCGCTGCCCGCGGCGGTCGCTTCTTCGAGCCAGCCTTTGACGCTGCGGTTGACCGTGCCGAAGCCGTCAGGCTCGCGCAGCATTTGCAGCAAGTCGCTGCCGACTTGATGAAAGCCCGCGATGGTGGAGAAAGAGTTGTAGTAACCGTCGGTCGTCAACAGGATGAGCGCGGGTAGGTCACCTGCACCGTGCGGGTGGACGGCGAAACGAAAGTCAGCCGCAGCCTTATCCAGACAGAGCGACGTGGTTTCGTTGGCGAGCAGGCGCGAGTCTTCGGGCAAGGGGTGGCCGATCTCGCCCTGTGCGGAGACGGTGACCATCTCGCCGTCGCCGAGTTGGAGATAGAGCGCGTAGGACGGCGTGAGTAGAAAAGAGAGCGAGGTTGCGCCGTAGGCGAGATACGGGTTGGCTTCGACGAGGCGGCGTGCGTTTGCGCCGTCCTTCTGGACCATGCGCGCGAACTCCTCTTCCCTGAACGGCTCGCGCTTCAGGTCGGCCTCGACCGCCGCGCGCCAACGCCTGATGAACTCGGCGGGGAGAGTTTGGCGCACGCGGTCTTCCATCTCGGCGGGCGGGAGCGCGGCGTGCCTGCCGTTGATGAGTTCGTCGAGCAGGTCTGCGCCGATACGGACGGCGAAGCGCGAGCCGCGGTCGCTGCGGAAACACTTGTTGCTGCCGTGGCCGTCGGAGATGGAGACGATGACGGGCAGCCGCGCGCTCGACTGGCGGACGTGCAGGATCGCGTCCTGATTCGGGATGCCCGCGCGCAGGTGCGACGCGCCGGGGACAGTCTCACCGATCACACGCCACTCGGCAGCGGCGCGCTCCGCGACGAGCGCATCGCTGACGGGCGCGGCTTGGGGCGGCGACTCGACACGCGGCGCACTCGCGGCTTCCGCCGACGGCGCGGAAGTGTCTGGCGACATGGAGGTGTCTGGCAGCGTGGGGGCGTTTGGCGGCGCGGAACTGCCCGCCTCCTTTGAGGCCGCGCTCGCCTCTGTTGTCGCGCCCGCTGCGCCCGCCTTTGCGTCCTTAGCTTCGGGCGGCGCGTCGGCAGGTTGCGCGTGCGAGGTTTCCGTCGAGTCGGTCATGCGACGATCCTTTACCAAACGTCGTCAACTGTTTTTTGATCGTCCGCAGGATCGGTCGCGGTCGGGACGGCTGCGCCTGCGGGCTGCGCGGCGTTCGCCGACGCGGCGGCGTTCGGGTCTGCGGCATTCGCGCCGGGCGCGGGTGCGCCGACGGGCGAGCCTGCGGCGGCGGGCAGCGCATCCGGGTGATCCGTGCCGCCTGCGGCTGGCGAAGAGGCCGACTTCAACACGGCGGTCGAAGCCCACTTGATATGTTTGACGAGAGCTTCGGGCGAATTCGCGGCGAGCGGTTTCATCTCGGGGTGCGCGATGAATTTTTGCAGCACGTCGGCGTCGGCATCCTGCCCGATGGAGATGGCGATGCGGACGGCCTTCTTGCCCCAGGGTTGATCGAGCAGGTCTTTCAAGCCTTTGTCGAAATCGTCGGTGGGCTGACCGTCGGAGATGAGGACGAGGACGGGCGGCAGCGCGCGCTCGGACATGGGCGGCATCTTGAGTTGCTCTGCGACGAGTGACAGCGCCTTGCCCATATCGGTTTCACCTTCCGCCGGAAGATCGTTCCAGGCGAAATCGGCCACGGGGGTCGGCTGCGAGATGTGCCACTGCGCGCCATCGGAGAATTTGACGGCGCGGACGAGCACCTGCGCGTTCGGATTATCGTCCGCCACCTTTTTCATGTGCGGGATGGCTTCACGAATCGCGTTGTTCAAAGCCTGAATTTTTCCGTCCTGCTGCATCGAGCCGGATGCGTCTGCGATCCAGATGAAATGAAGTGGACGCGAAGCGAGTTCGCCGCCCGGTCGTCTGCTCATAATCGAATGTCCTCCCCGTGAACGAGTCAGTCTGTTAATCAAATTGTTGTTAGGAACTGGAAGGAAAGATACACCATCGAGCGGAGATGCCGAAAGCGTGCGGGCACGGAAATCGAAACGGGAAGCAAGGGTCAGGAGAGAAACGCGCGTGAGCCGTCTGCGCTTGTCGTCGTGCGCGGGGAGAGATCAAGGGATGCGCGGCTCGTTGATGCTCGGCTGCGCCTGTTCCTCTTTCAAAAGCATGATGACCGCCGGAGCGACCAAGACCGCGCCGACGATAAAGAGGATGATCAAGACAAAGAGGACGAGACAGCCGCGCAGTCTCGAACCGCGCCGAGGCTTCTGTTGATCGGGAAGCGACGGCGAAACCTGCTGCGGTGGCGACCCGTGCACAATTACGTGCGGGTGAACGGTTGGCGTGCGGCGCGGCGCGGGCGCAGGCTGGCGGGCAATTGACGGCTGAGGCCGGTTCGTCTGCGGCGACGGATTCCTCTGCGGCGACGGGTTCGTCTTTGGCGTCTGCGCCGGTTGCTGCGGCGAAGGTGCGTAGGTCGTGCCACGTTGCATCGGAGGCGTCGACTGGTTGACGCTCGGCGGGTTAGCCGTCGGCAATTTCGGTTTTTCAACGGGCGGCTGCGCGTTACTTCGCTCGGCCTCCGACGATTCCCTTCGAGCGCGTTCCTGTAGTTCCGCTTCCGACAAGATTCCGAGCGCGACCGCCCATGTCTCGACTCCCCAGCGCGCGGCTTCCGGAGTGTATGCGAGGTTGTCGCGCAGTCGCGCTGCGAGCCTTGCCAGCAACACGTCGCGCGGCACGGAGTTGCCCACCGCGATCAAATCCGCCGCGACGCGTTCTTCGAGCGCGCCGCTGATGATGTTGATCTCGCGCCGGTGCGCGCCGCATAGATCGCGCAGCAACGCTTCGACTCGTTTCGGCGCGTCGCAAATTCCGCGACCGTGTTCGGCGATGATGCGCGAGAGCGTGTGGCGTGGCAGGTCGTTCATTGATGCAGGCTCAAGGGTCTTGGATTATAGAACAACTCCTGCGGCCTTTCACCACAGCGAGACGGCGAGACGCTGAAACAGCCACGCCGGAAACGACACGGCTGTCCCGAACCGAATATGCAGCGTAAAGATCGTTACGATGAGCGGCGTTGCTGCTGCTGCTGGTTCCGTTGATACTCTTCAATCTCCCTGCGCCCTGCGCGGCTCATCTCTTCCAGCCTCTCCAACCAACTCTCCCTGTGCGGCATCAACGCATCCCGCAAAGCGTCCGCCACCGCCAGATTGCGAAACCATTTCTTGTCGGCGGGCACTATGAACCAGGGCGCGTGTTTCGCGGCGCAACGATTGAGCGCATCCTCGTAGGCGGCAGTGTAGTCGTCCCAGAACTCGCGCTCTTTCCAGTCGCCGACCGAGAGCTTCCATGACTTAGTCGGGTCTTCCTGACGCTCCAGAAGTCTCTGTTCCTGCTCCTCTTTGCTGATGTGCAGATAGAACTTGAGAATGATGGTGGAAGAATCCGCCAGTAGACGCTCGAAAGCGTTGATGTGCTCATAACGCTTCTGCCACACCTCCTCCGGCGCGAGTTTGTGGACTCGCGCCACCAGCACATCCTCATAATGCGAACGATTGAAGATTTGGATATGTCCCACGGGGGGCGTCTGCGCGTGCACGCGCCAGAGGAAATCATGCGCGAGTTCTTCCGCCGTCGGAACTTTGAAGGAAGCTACGGTGCAGCCCTGAGAATCCAACGGACCCGCCACGTTGCGAATCGTGCCGTCTTTGCCGCTGGTGTCGCGCCCTTGCAGGACCACCAGCACGCTCTGTAGTCGCACCGCATAAAGAAGCTCTTGCAGTTCGACCAATTCTTCGATGAGCCGTGCTGTCTTCTCCTCGCCCTCCTTACGTTTTAAGCCCCCGTCGTCTGCCGGAGCAAAGTCCCTCAGCTTGATCTGATGCTTGCCCTTAAGGCGATGCGCATAGCTCATAATGTTCTCCTCAAGTAATGCCGCGAAAATATATCAAATCCCAACAACCCGATAACCACCTACGATGACAACACGACGTTATGACGTTGACGCGTTTGAAACATATCTGTTGACATCTTAGTGTATCAGAGGTAAAAGACGCTTTCTTATCATATCTAGTTCTCATGAGGTGAACTGATGACAAACGACAAACAGAAACGGGAAACACTGACTCTTACCGAAGCGCAAGAATTGCTCGGCGTCTCTCGCTCCACGCTCTGGCGCATCCTCAAGACCTATCAATTTCAAGCACTGACAGACGTACTCGACACGCGTGTGAAACTGGTGCGAAAAGTTGATATTGAACGCGTGTTGGCGGACGCTGAAAAAGTACGTCAAGGAATCGCAGCATGAAAGTAATCTCCATCGCGAATCAAAAAGGCGGGGTCGGGAAAACTACTGTCTGCCGTGAGCTTTCCGCGTGCTGCGCGCTCAGGGGCTACCAGACATTGATCATCGATTGCGACCCGCAGGGAAACTTAACGAGTAGCTGGGTTGATGCAGAAGTCTACGAGGCCACGCTCTCGCACGTATTGATTGAGCCGGAGTCCACGACGGGCATTAAGGTCGAGCCGCTTCCCTTAGACGATGCGATTCTCGAAAGCCCGGTCGAAAATCTCGACCTCGTTCCCGCCGACATTCGACTCGCCCGTTTCGAGATGCAGCCCGATTATTTGACGCATCGGCTGAGAAACCAACTACAAGAGCACGGCAAGGGCTACGACCTCGTCTTCATAGACTGCCCCCCGCAACTCGGCAAACTTTTAACCGCAGCCCTGTATGCCAGCGATTACGTGATAGTTCCCTGTGCGTCGGACGCGATGGGATTGCAGGGGCTTTCCGATCTCGCTTTCACCATCGAACAGGTCAGAAAAAATGTCAATTCCGGCCTGCAAATGCTGGGGGCGGTGATCAATCTCTACAAGCCGCAACGCAACCTGTCTGCCGAATCTCGTAGCGTCGTAGAGTCAGCCGTAGGGCTGGTGGGACACGTTTTCGATACGAACCTCCACGATTATTCCAAAGTCGCGGAAGCGCCTTCACAGAAGTTACCTGCGGTGCTGTACGCCAAGACGCATCGTGCTTCCGACCAGCTCTGGAGTTTGACGGAAGAAGTGCTGGATCGGCTGAATATGTCCCGGCAGAAGATTTCCGTCGTCAAATGAGGTGATTAATGGGAGAGACTAAACCTAAAACCGCCGGTTCCCTACGCGAGCCTAAACCCAAGAAGACTCTAGGGTTAAGCGTGCCAAGTGCCCTCAGGCTGCCGCACGATGATTTAATCAAACCGGAAGAAACCCCTGTCACCCCTGTCACCCCTGTCACCCCCGTCCAGACCATATCGCCGGTTGCGAGTGATGCCGCTCCGAAACGCGACTTTACACGCGTGGCTAATTCCGTAGTGAGAGACGCGATTCCCGCCGGGCTTTTCACAGGCAAAGGAAAGCAGCTTTACGATTACCTCTATTCGCAGACACGCGGAGCCATCGTGCCCAAGCGTTCGACGCGCATTCCCACCGACAAAGTAATGAGCGGGGCGGGCATGACACGCCACACTTACAGGGCGCATCTCCAGCGGCTTATCGCTTCAGGTCTGGTGCAAGTCGAAGAAAAAGCGGGGACGCATGGCGGCAACATGTTCACGGTTTTACTCCCGGAAGAGATCGGCGTCGAGAGGGGTGACAGGGGTGACAGGGGTGACAGGGGTGACAGGGGGCAAGATCTACCCCTGGTACAGGGGTCAGAAGTTGACCCCTGTGACAGGGGTTTATCTCTAAATGATTCAACCGTTTACAGCGACTCTAAGACTTCTTTTAAGACTATAGAGAAAAAATTTGATGATGACGCTGCGCGCCGCTTCGTCCAGTCCCTGCAAGAGGCCGAGCGAGAACTCACAGGCAAGATTTCTACAGACTCCGAAACCTGGAATGAACTGGCCGAACTTCTCGTTACCGAACTGAAGATCGCTGCGGCACGCACCACCATCTCAAACGTCCCGGCTTTTCTGACCGAGCACCTTCGCCGCAGGCTTTGGAAAGTAGACAAAGGGCGCGCACACGAAATCGCCATCGAGTCAGGGCAGCAAAATCAGACGGCTTTAAGCGAAGAAGAGAAGCGGCGCTGCCCGGACTGTGCAGGCACTAACTTCTGGTATCCAGAAGGGACAGACAAAGGCGTAGCCAAGTGCAGACACGCGAAGCTCACACAGGCTCAGACGGAAGGGAAGTGAGTCTCATCCGGATGTTGCGCGATATGCTTCGTTATCGTCCGACTCGGCAAGAGAGACGAGTAAGAAAGAGAGCCGCGTTTCACGTCGTTTCACAGTGTCTAAATAATTGAATACGATTGACTAAATATCGAGTTAATCGAGATTCCGTTACGTGGAAACAATATTTAAGGTAATCAGTGTATTGTTAACATTATGCTTGACGCACTCTCTACAGGAGGCGCAAGATTCGTGTTGTTTAGCTGGATAAAGTCCGAGAGGGGAGGTAGCCTTTCACGATGCCTGACGAAAATAGCCTGTTAAGAAGGTTCTCCGTGCAGCCTGAAGTGCCTTCAGCGTCCCGGCTGATTGATGCTCGTGTCACCTCTGCCTTTTGTGAACGCTCGGTTTCGGAAGAGACACGCCGCGCTTATCGCCGGGTAGTGCGCGAATTCTTTCGCTTCATTGGAGCGCGACATCCTGAAGAGATTACACCCCAGGATGTGCAGAGATGGCGCGACGTATTGATCGCACAGAAGAAGAGCGCCAGCACGGTCGCCTTCAAACTCTCTATCGTGCGCTCGCTCTTCGATTACTTGCAGGTCGGAGGCTACGTGAGCCGCAACCCTGCGCTGGCAAAGTTGGTGCCTGTGCCTGCTGTGTCGGAAGACTTACGGGGCAGGGCACTGACGGCCAAAGAGGTGCGCTATTTGCTGAGCGGCCCCGACCGTGAAAAGGTTGCCGGTGCGAGAGACTATGCCTTGCTGCTGCTGATGCTGCGGACTTCGATTCGTGTGTCGGAAGCCTGTTCGCTGCGCCTGTCGCAGCTTCGTTGGAGTCACGGGCGTTGGATTATCAAGTTCAAGGTTAAAGGGGGCAGGGAACGCACACAGCCCATTCCCGGCGAGGTGAAGAAGGCGATTGATGAGTACATCAAGCTGGACCGCACGCGCAGAAGTCTACAGCATTCTGACGGCTCCGAGCAGTTCATCTTCCAGCCGCATAC
>DASWNS010000351.1:0-8644 GCA_036399115.1 Pyrinomonadaceae bacterium
GTTTTTCATGGCTCACAATTCTTCCGGCGGCACACGCCTTTCACATCTCGACACATACGCGACCGATCCGGTCGGCCTCCACGTCATCATCGACACGCCGCAGGGCAGCCGCAACAAGTTTGAGTATGACGACGAACTCGGCCTCTTCAAACTCGGCGGCGTGCTCCCCGCCGGAGCGGTCTTTCCTTTCAACTTCGGCTTCGTGCCTTCGACGAAGGGCGGCGACGGCGACCCGCTCGACGTGCTCGTGCTGATGGAGGAAGCGGCCTTCGCCGGTTGCCTCGTCGTCGCGCGCCTCATCGGCGTCATCGAGGCGAAGCAGACCGAAGAGGACGGCGAGACGGTGCGCAACGACCGCCTCATCGCCGTGGCCGAGAAGGCGCGCAATCACAAAGAGGTGCGCTCGCTCGGCCAACTGAACGAGCACTTGCTGGACGAGATCGAGCACTTCTTCGTCTCGTACAATGAAATGAAGGGGAAGGAGTTTAAGCCTCTGGGGCGTTTCGGCACCGAGCGTGCGGAGCGTCTGATCGAGGAAGGCGCGCGCCGTTTTCGTGCGGAGGAACGCAAGCAGCGTCCGCGCGCGCAAAAGTCGAGGAAGAGTTCGGGCGGCGCGGCGAAGACGCGGCGTTAAGCTGAAACGATGAAGAAGGAAGGGTGAACGATGAAGGAGAAGACAGAATTCAGAATCCAGAAGTCAGAAGAAAACCTGCGTGAGTCTTAACTTCTGACTCCTGTATTCTGTGTTCTGTATTCCGGTTCATCGTTCATCGTTCCGACTCCATCGTTCCACAAAAAGAGGAGAAGCCGCGACGCTTTAAGAGTGTCGCAGGCTTCTCGCTCGTTTAGAGAGATGTCTGGTCGCTTTTAGCCGCGCGGTTGCTGTTGCGGCGGGCGGCGTTTCTTCTTGTTGCGCTTGCGGGCGAGGGCTGACTTGAGTTTCGCCTTCTGTCCCTTCGACATGAAGAACGCATGTTTCTTCGCGTCTTTGATGATCTCTTCGGTCATCACCTTGCGCTTGAAGCGTCTGAGCGCGCTCTCGATTGATTCACCTTGATTGACGTTAACAGTTGCCATCTTATCTCCTGCTCTCAATTTTCACGCGACCGCGTAGCTGAAAGTCGTCCGCGCGAAGCTGCTGTACTTATTTGTTAATCAAAAATTTGCTAAAGGTCAAGCGGCGACGAACGTGCGCCGCCCTTAGTTGTCGGCGCGTCCGTGCACGAGCCGCCGCATACGGTCGGAGAAGAGCACGTCGATCTTCTTCGGCTCGACGAGAGCCATCACTTCGCCCAGCCCGTAGGTCGGGTGGAGCATGGTCTGCCCGGCGCGATAGGTGCGCGTCCAATCGTAGGGCGTGCCGGTTTGCGCGCCGGAGCGTGTGCCGGTGGCCTGTGCGTTGTTCTTGAAGGAACTGCGCGTGCCGCACTTCGGACAATTAACGCGCGAAATCAACCCGCGCTTCGTCACCGTGGCGACGACGTGCCCGCGATCTTCGCCGCAAGCCTCGCACCATTTCTCCACGCGGTCGCCGACGGCATAAGTCTGTTTATCCATTAAAACCTCCGCAATAACCGTGAATCGTGGATCGTGAATAGAAGTAAACCGGGGTTTCTCTATTCAGGATTTACAATTCACGCTCTTACTTGTACCGGTAAGTGATCCGACCTTTGGAAAGATCGTAGGGGGACATTTCGACCTGCACGCGGTCGCCGGGAAGAATGCGTATAAAATTTTTGCGCATCTTGCCGCCGATTTGCGCCAGCACGATGTGTTCGCTGTTATCGAGACGCACGCGGAAGAAAGCGTTGGGCAGTTTATCAACCACCACGCCCTCGGCTGGAATCAGATCATCTTTAGCCAAACAGAGTCTCCTTTGGTTAAATCAAGCGCGAACGCGAGCGCGTGTGAGAGTCGCCGCGCGTAACGCTTTACCCGAAGTCGGCGAACGAATTGACCGGAAAGTTTCGTCGCCACGTCTTACCCGCAACCTTGTAAAAAACCTATCGAACCTTGTACGTCGCGAGCGCCCCGGCGACCGTCGAAATCATCGCGCGGGGCGCTTCTGCGATACGCTTCTCAAATGAGATTTCGCCGGAAGCTGCTCTGCCGGAGCGCGTCTACCAGCGCGGCTCGCGGTCGCCGCCGCCGCCACCATAACCGCCACCGCCGCCACGATTGCCGCCATAACCGCCGCCACCGCCGCGATTACCGCCACCACCGCCGCCGTAGCCGCCGCGTCCGCCACCACCGCCACCGCCACCGCGATCTTCACGCGGGCGCGCTTCGTTGACGCTCAGGTTGCGACCGTTGAATTCTTTGCCGTTAAACTGCTCGATGGCCTTCTGTCCCTCTTCGCTCGAAGACATTTCGACGAAGCCGAAGCCGCGCGAGCGTCCCGTATCTCTGTCCATCACGACCGAAGCGGACTCCACCGTCCCGACCTGCCCGAACAGTTCCTGTAAATCTTCGCCGGAAGTTTTGAAATTGAGATTACCGACGTAAAGTTTCATGCTCATAACTGAAAATCTCCTCCTCCTTGAGGAAGCGTGAAGAGAAGCTCGAATGCTATTGGCTTCGTGAACGGGTAGCAGCGAAGTCGCGTGTTCGGAATGCCCTGACGAGCAGCTTCTGCAAATTAATACCGGCCTGCTCTCGAACTATCCAGACGCCGCCGCTTGGTTCTCCACAGCGCGGGGCGCATCACCGTTGATGCGCGAGAGAAGGAGTGGACGGCAGATATTATGCCTTGTGCCGGAAAAAAAGGCAAAAGCCGAGTGGCGACGGGGCAAAACGGCAACAGGGCGAACGCCGCGCCGCATTGGGGCAGAATTACCCACGCCCCGCACGCCTCGGCTGAACTCTCGCGGCGCGAAATCGCCCCGCACTTTTGACATACACGCTTGCACGGTAATACTCTTACCCCGCGCCCACAGAGAAGTTCGACGCGCCCCGCGCCCGTTGATTTACAATAACCGTGCACAAACTCGACGGTGATTTCGCAGACGCTCCCGCAGACCCTTCGCGCGCTGCTTAACCCGGCGACCTGACCTCAAACGCCGTGCGGATGCGCGTGCGCCGCCGCGATTTTCTTTCAGTTGACAGCCGCGCGGCATCGTTCCGGTTGCGGCGACAGTCAACGCCGGTCAACTTTTCGTCTCTTTCGCCTGCAACGAATTACGGCATAAACTTTGCCACACGAGCGTTCGCAACGTTCCTCCATTTTCCGGATTGCGAGATTTGGCAGCACCATGAAATTCAAAACCCTCGTCCTCGCCGTTTCCACGTTCTTCATGCTTGTAGCAATTCCCGCCGCCGCACAGGGGCAGACGTGGCAATACACCGCGCTCGGCGATTCGCTCGGAGCCGGACTCTACGACTCGCAGGGCGGCTACGTCCCGCGCTTCCGCAACTACGTGCAGGCCGACACGGGCGTAAACGTCATACTCAACAATCGCAGCGTCTCCGGCTGGAAGGCCACGGATTTGCTGCACGCGCTACGCACCGACGAGAGCCTGCGCACGCAGATCGCCAACTCGCAGATCGTCACCTGGAACATCGGCGCAAACGATTTTCAGGACGCGCTCCTACGCTATCAGAACGGCACATGCGGCGGCGCGGACAATCAGAATTGCATACGCGCGGCGGTCGCCAAGTTGAAGGTTGACTGGAACGCCATCGTCGCGCAGATACTCTCCCTGCGCAGCCCCTCGAACACCATCCTGCGCACGATGGACAACTACAATCCGGCGGTTGATCTGGCACGCGCCTTCGGCGTGCTCCACGTCATCAAGCCGTATCTGGAAGAGGTCAACCGCTTCATCTTCCTGAGCGCGATCAACAATCGCATCGGCTGTGCGCGCGTCTATCAAGCCTTCAACGGCGTGAACGGCGAAGCGGACGCCGGGCGGCGCGGCTACATGTCATCCGACGGCATACACCCGAACGAACTCGGCCACGACATCATCGCTTCCGAGTTTCGCGCGCTCTCTTACGCGCCCCTTGTCGCGCCGCAAAGCACGATCAGCCTGTTGCTCCCGGTCACCATCGTCAACGAGGGCGACGGGCGCGCCACCGTCACCGTCACGCGCGGCGGCAACACGAGCGGCGCGGCTTCGGTCGAGTATGCGACGCTTGATAATCCGGCTGACGTTCCCTGCGCCGCGCCGCCTTCGAGCGACGACTCGGTCAGCATCGCTTTTGCACGCTGCGACTACGCGACCACCGTTGATGCGCTGCATTTCGCCGCCGGAGAGACGCAGAAGAGTCTCAACATTCCGCTCATCAACGATGCCCACGTCGAAAACACAGAGGAGTTTTCCATCCGGCTCACGGGCGCGTCGGGCGCGTCGCTCGGCGTCCGCACGTCCGCCGTCGTGCGCATCATGGACAACGAAGCCCGCGTCACGCCGCCCCTCGTCTTCCCGAATCCGATTCACACGAGCGAATTCTTCGTCCGCATGCAGTATCTCGACTTTCTCTCACGCGAGGCCGAACCCGCAGGCTTCGCCGCGTGGATGAACGTCCTCAACAATTGCTCAGACCTGCATCTCAATCCCGCGTGTGACCGCACCACGGTTACCGCCTCCTTCTTCCGCTCTGAGGAGTTTAATCTCAAAGCCTACTTCGTCTATCTCTTCTATAAGACCACGCTCGGCAGGCTGCCGCGTTACACGGAGATCATCCCCGACATGCGCCGCGTTTCAGGAGAAACCGCCGAAGAAGTTTTCGCGCGACGGCTCGCGTTCGCCTATGCGTGGGTGGAGCGCGTGGAATTTAAGAGCCTCTATCCGGAGACGCTTTCGCAGGAAGAGTTTGTAGACAGGTTGCTGCAAGCCACGGGCGTCGGTTTGAGCGGGAGCGTGTCGCGCAACTCGCTCGTGAGCGATCTCAACACGAGAAACAAGACGCGCGCCGAAGTTCTCATCGCGCTCGTCGAGCATCCTGCGGTTGACTTGCGAGAGCGCAACGGCGCATTCGTCGCCATGCAATACTTCGGCTATCTGCGCCGCGACCCGGACACGGGCGGCTACAACAACTGGCTCAACTATCTCAACGCCAACCCGAACGACTTCCGCACCATGGTCAGAGGCTTCGCCAACTCGCAGGAGTATCAACTGCGCTTCGGACAAGCACAATGATGGAAGGGATGAAGGATGAGGGATGAGGGATGAATCAGAAAAGCGTTCAACTTTCTTGAATGCTCCTTCTTATTCATCCCTCATCCCTCATCCTTCATCCCTCATCCTTCATCCCTCTATTTCTCCGCTGTTTCGTCGTAGAAGAGAATGACGACGATGAGCCAGATGGCGGCGGCGGCGGCGAGCAGGAAGAAGATGATGGCGAGGCCGGGATAACCGAAGAGTTTGAAGCTCGTCTCGACGCGCATCAGGAGCGACGCGCCGATGATCATGGCGGCAATGACGAGGCCGACCGTGATGCGGTTCGCCACCTTCTGCAAACCCTCCATCAACTTCTTTTCGTCTATCGCATCAACCTTCAACTCCAACTCGTTATTGCCGACCGCGTCTAAAATCTTGTTGACGCGATTGGGCAGGCGTTCGAGAAAGTCCTTCACGTCGAGCAGATTGGTCATCAAGTTGCCCGGCGCGAGCGACTTCAGGATGCGCTGCTGCATGATCTCGCTCGCGTAGCGGCGAATAACCGCGTTCGGGTCGAAATTGGGCGCGAGCGTGTAGACCACCTGATCGAGATTGAGCAGGGCTTTGGCGATCATGGTGAATTCGGGCGGGAGGCGAAAGCCGCGCTCAGCCGCGATGCGCTGGATTTCGAGCACGACGCGCCCGGCGTCCACCTTGTTCATGCTCGTATCGGTATGGCGTGCCACGATGTCCGACACGTCGCGCGTGAACTCTTCTTCTTCGAAGTTCTCTTTGCGCGTGCCCATGCGGATCGTGATCTCGGCGGCTTCCTCGCCGCGCCCGTCGCTGATCGCAAGGAGGAGCCTCAGCAGATTATCCTGAAAGGCCGACATGATGCGCGCGACCATGCCGAGATCGAGCAGCGCGACGCGCTCGTCTTCGGTGAGGAAGACGTTGCCGGGGTGCGGGTCGGCATGAAAGACGCCGTCCACGAGTATCTGTTGGAGGTAGGCGCGGAAGAGCTGTTCGGCGAGCCGCGTGCCGTTGATCTCCAGACGGCGGAGCGGGTGGAGCGCGGTGATCTTCTTGCCGTGGATGTAGTCCATCGTCAGGACGCGCGAGGTGGTGAAGTCTTCGACGGGGCGCGGGATGAGAAGGAGATCGAAGTCGCGCAGGTTTTCGGCAAACTCCGTGAGGTGCCCGGCCTCGTCGCGGTAATCGAGTTCGCGGAGCAGACTCTTGCGAAACTCCGAGAGCATCTGCGCGAAGTCGTAACGTTTGCCCATCTCCGTGTGCGAGTCTAAAAAGACGGCCAGTTCTTCGAGCGCGGCCACGTCCTGCACGATCTGTTCGCGGATGTCCGGACGCTGAATTTTGACCACCACTTCGCGCCCGTCGCGCATCTCCGCGCGGTGCACCTGCCCCAGCGAAGCCGACGCCATCGGCACACTGTCGAAGCGATTGAACGCCTTCGACAACCGCACGCCGAGTTCGTCTTCGACGATTCGCTCGACATCGGCGAAAGAGAACGGCTCGACGTGATCCTGCAAGCGCGTGAGAGCTTCCAGATAGGGCGGCGGCAAAATGTCTGCGCGCGTGGAGAGCAGTTGTCCGAGTTTGATGAAGGTTGGACCCAGCCGTTCGAGGTCGGCGGCGAGTTCGCCCGCTTCCGGCGCGGTCGCGGCCACTTCGGGCGAGTCGTCGCCGAGCGCGAGCGAGAGTCCGCTCGTCTTCACGAGATCGGAGCGGCCATACTTCATAAACAGCACGGCGATATCTTTGTAACGCTTCAGATGTTCGGGCTTCAGCGAGATGACCATCAAATATTCCTCGGACGGGAAACTTATCCTAGACTTGAAGACTTGAAACTTTGGGAGAGAGCCGCGCTTATGCAGCGACGAATTGATTATACCGATTCAATCGCCGGACGCCACTCGATATTAAGCGGCGAACGGATGCGGGCAAACAAACCTGCAACGCCGCAGACAGCAGAGAGGAACGATGAGGGGGCGCAGAGAAGATATTGAGTCCTTCTCTGCGCCCCCTTCATCGTTCCGGTTCTCGCGTCGGCGGCGGCGAGCCTTACTTTTCGACGACGCTCTCAGCGCAACTCAGGCTAAATTTCGTCGCTTCAACTTTTGATCTTGATGTTGCCGCTCACCGTCTTGATGACGATGGGCTGCCCGCCTTTGCCGATGCGCCCGGCGGCTTGCTGGCCGACCATTCGTTTCTCGACCTTGATGCCGAACTCTTCGTCAACCTCTATGTCGCCGCTGACGGTTTCGGCCTTGAGTTCGGCGTTCACGTCCGGCGCGATTTCGAGTTCGATGTTGCCGCTGACGCCGTTGAAGACTTGCGGCGCGGTGCGGGCGGTTTCGCCGATGGTGACTTTGGTGTTGCCCGTCGTCGTGCGCGAGTTGACCGTGCCGCTCACGTCTTCGAGTCCGATGTTCCCGCGCTGCACGACGACCGAGATTGACGTGGCGCTCGCGCCCGTGAGTTCGACGTTCGAGTGGTTCGAGACGATCTGCAATTCGCGCAGGTTGCGCGGCAGTTTCACCTCGTAGCGCACCTCCTCGACGCCGCCCGCGCGCATCTCCGGCATCGTGTTGAAGACGAGCCGGTTCGGACTCTGCTCGCGCATGATGCGCAAGGCGTCGCGCGCCTGCGGGCTGCCGCCGCGCTTGATGATCCTTACTTCGGCCTGTTGTTCATCCCAGCCTTCGATCGTGATGTCGCCGCTCAGGTTGTGTACGGCGAACGTGCCATTTTTGGCGAGCGGGTAGGTCTTCGTGATCGTGGTCTGGTTGCCGGAAACTTCCGCGCCCTCGTTTTCGAGCAACACGTCCTCGTCGCCCGCTTCCACTCCTGGATGCGGCATCGGCGGCGGAACCGGCGGAACCGGCACGACGCCCTTCTGCCGCACGACGCGCGTGACGCGCTGCTGGCTGCGGTTAGCAAAGAAGAGTCCGGCGACGAGCGACGCGCCGCCGAAAAAGATGATCAAGGCGATGACGGCGTAGAGCCAGCCGCGCGAACGGCGGCGCGGCGCGTGCGGCGCACCCGCAACGACGGGCGACGTGTGCCGCTGCTGCTGCGGCGGCATGACGACGGGCGGTTGATAGGATGATGGATAACCCGCCCCGTAGAGAGGGTCGGAAGTGGTGCGCCCGCCGGAGAGCGGCGCAGTGCTGAGCGGCGTCTGCGGCGGCGCGGGTGCCTGCACCGGTGGTGGTGGTTGCTGCTGCTGGTGCGGGAGCAACTGCGTGGGGAGGTCTTCGCTGGAAAACTGGCGCGTCGGCGTGCCGCACGCGCGGCAAAACTGCTGCCCCTCGAACAACTCCGCGCCGCAACTACCACATCGTTCTGTCATACGTCACCGCCACCCGCTACTAAGCCAGAGATTTATTTGTCCGAACACTTTCGCACGCTTGATTCTATCCGCGCCCATACGCTTTTCACAACACGAAAAAAATTTTCGATTAAGAGACGAGCCGGAGACTCCCGCACTTACCCGCGCGCACTCTAGCTGTAAACGCTGG
>DASWNS010000352.1:0-10406 GCA_036399115.1 Pyrinomonadaceae bacterium
AGTTCATATATAGTTCATTTACAATACGCCGCAGTTAGCCCAAGGGTCAGTAGTTTCCGTCCTTCATCGTGTTTTCAGGCAAAGCGTACAAGCGGGGTGGTTGAGAGGTTCGTGCCACAGGTGCGCGCCTCTCCCGAACCACCGCGAGACTTCCACCGCGCGCAAGTGAATTTACAATTCGAGCGTTTATGTCCGGCGAGCGAGTCTCCACAGTCTCTCTAACGCCTGTCGTGCAGGAACGCCCAAACCTTTTGTCGGAACTAAGGAGCCGAGTTCATGAAAATTAAGAGTCTCCCACAAATCTTGCTATGCCTCATTATGTTGACGAGCGGAGCCGGCAGCGCGTGGGCGCAGGGCACGGCTTCGCGTGTCACCGGTACGGTCGTTGACCAGAGCGGCGCGATCATTCCCGATGCCACCGTCACCCTCACCAACGAAGCCACAAAAGTAGACTTCACCGCGCAGACCACGACGACCGGCAATTACGTCTTCGATTCCGTGCAGGTCGGAGTCTATACCTTGTCGGTGGAGAAGCAGGGTTTCAAAAAATTCGTCTCCACCACGAATCAGGTCAACGTCAACCAGCCCGCTACGATTGACGTGGCGATGGAAGCCGGGGGCTTGAACGAGGTGGTGACTGTCGAGGCTTCCGCCGAACTCGTGCAGACGAGCAGTTCGGGCAACTTCGGCAACACGGTCGAGGAGCGAACTCTGACCACGCTGCCCATCGTCGGCTCGCGCGGTCGCAACCCGCTCAGTTTTATTCTCTTCCAGCCCGGCGTCACGCCCGATGCCAACACGGGCGGCGGCGTCCACGTCCACGGTTCGCGCGACCGCGCCTTCAACTTTACGCTCGACGGCATTGACATCAACGACACGACGGCGGGCGGCTCGAACTTCACGCCCGTGCGCGCCAACCCCGATTCGCTCTCCCAGTTTCAGGTGGTGACCGGAAACTTTACCGCCGAACTCGGTCGCTCGTCGGGAGCGCAGGTCAGCCTGATCACGAAAAGCGGGACGAACGAGTTTCACGGCAACCTCTTCGAGTTCTACCAGACGCCGCGCTTCCACGCGAACGAATATCAGAACGGCATCAACACGGTGCTCGTCGGCGGTCAGCGTGTGCCGACCATCAAGCCGCAGTTTGTGCAGCACATCTTCGGCGGCTCAATCGGCGGCCCCGTCTATCTCCCCAGTTTCGGCGAGGGCGGCGACCGCGTCTATAACGGCAAGAATCGCACCTTCTTTTTCACCAACCTGCAACTCCTGCGCACCAGCCAGACCATCCTGCGAAACCGCACGGTCTATACCGCGCAGGCGCGCGCCGGACTCTATCGCTACATCGTGAACGGGCAGAACGGCAATCTGCTCTCCACCACAGCCTCCGGCCCTTCGATTGACGCCAACGGCAATCCCGTCTACGCGCCCTGTCCTGCCGGAGTCCCGACCGCCAGCACGCCCAGATGTCTGGCGACCTTCAACGTGGCGAACAACCCGAACATCCCGCTCTCGTTCGACCCGACCACGCAGCGTTTGATCGGCCTCACGCCGCTGCCGAACAATTTCACGCTCGGCGACGGCCTCAACACGGCGGGCTACACCTTCGTCGCGCCGCAGACCGAACGCCAGTATGATTTCACCACCAAGATCGATCATAATTTCAACGACCGCCACGCCATGTACGTGCGCTACTCGCGCGGCGCGCAGAACACGCTCGGCGATAACGCCAACGTCGGTTTGCAGGCTTTCCCCGGACTGCCGAACATCGTGGATACCTTCCGCACTCCGCGCAACCTCGCCGTCAACTATCGCGCGACCCTGACGCCGAACCTCGTCAACGAGTTCGTCGCAGGCTTCAACCGCTTCACCTTCAGCTTCAACAATCCAGACCCGAATGCGGCCATCAATTCGCCGGTCATCCTGAACAATGTCACCGACCCGCTCAACGCTTCGCCGAGCGTCAACAACGCGCGCAAGATCACGACCCGCCAGTTTGTAGACAACCTGAGCTGGGCGAAGAACGCGCACACGTTCAAGTTCGGCACGAACATCCGTCTCCAACAGCACATAGACGACCGCAGTTCGGTGGCGGGCACCAACACGCGCGAGACAGTCCTGCTCTCCACCAGCGGAACCACGGGCAACCCCGTCCCGGCCTCCTTCGGCACAACTTCAAACACGGCACGCATCAACGCGACGGATCGCACGCGTCTGGATAGTTACGTGAACGACATCTTCGGGCGCATCGGCTCGATCTCGCAGGGCTTCGTCGCCAACGAGGCGGGCACGGCCTTCGCCCCGGCGGGCGAACGCTTCCTCTACGACGCGCGCTATCCCGAACTCGACTTCTACGCGCAGGACACCTGGAAACTGCGTCCCAACCTGACGTTTGACTACGGCCTGCGCTGGGAAGTGCGGCTCAGCCCACGCGCCCCGAACGACATCGTCCTGCGCCCTTCCACGCCCGTTCGCATCGGCGCGTCCCCGACCAACGCGCTCACCTTCGAAGAAGGCAAGCTCTACGAAGATCAGTACAAACAGTTCGCCCCGTCGGTCGGCTTCGCCTACGATCCGTTCGGCACGGGCAAGACCTCCATTCGTGCCAATTATCGTCTGGCCTACGACCGCACGAACACGTTCGTCTTCTCGTCCTTCATCTTCCAGAGCGCGCCCGGCCTGACGCGTGGCATCACGGTGCGCGCCACCGATCCCATCTTCGGCGGCGCGAACAATGCTCTGCTGCGTAACGGCCTGCCGACGCTTAACGCGAACGACCGGACGCCGCAGCAGTTTCGCCAGCCGCCCGCCTTCAGCGTCAACACGCTGACCGTCGTTGATCCCAACCTCAGCTACCCGCGCACGCACCAGTACGGCATCAGCCTCCAGCGCGAAGTGGGCGGCGGCAACGTGCTCGAAGTCAACTACATCGGGCGTCAGGGGCGGAAGCTCTACGGCGGCTACGATGTCAACCAGATGGACATCGACAACAACGGCTTCCTCGCGGCCTTCCGGCAACTGCAAGACCCTGCCACACGCGCCTCCGTCATCACCAACCCGAACTTCCTGATCAACCAACTGCTCGCGGGCGACACCCGGCTCGGGACGGTGAATCTGCCGGGCGGCGGCACCAGAGCGGAAACGGGCGCGGAGTTGTTGTTGCGTCAAAGCGCGGGGCCGGTGCGTCTGGCGAGCGGTGCGTTTGCGAATAACATCGTGGACGCGGGCGGCGTGGCTAACGCGGCGGTCTTTATCAACTCCGGCGTGCGTTCAAGCAACACGAGCGTCCCGGTCTTTCAGGCGAACAACTTCTCGCCCTTCTTCTTCCAGCCCTTCCCGCAGTTTT
This sequence comes from Pyrinomonadaceae bacterium, assembly GCA_036399115.1. Lineage (GTDB taxonomy): Bacteria > Acidobacteriota > Blastocatellia > Pyrinomonadales > Pyrinomonadaceae > JAIVJZ01. The sequence continues at coordinate 3,344 of DASWNS010000352.1, forward strand.
CCGGCGCGGTCAACGTCCTCGACAACAACGACGAGTCGCATTACAACGCGCTCGAAATACAGATCAGCCGCCGCTCGCGCAACGGCTTCGGCTATCAGGCGAGTTACACGCTGGCGAAGTCAACCGACACACGCTCTTTCGACCCGACCTTCGCTATCGCCAATCGCGGCAACGCACAGTCCACTGCGAACACGCCCTTTGACATCCGCGACCGCAAACGCAATCTCGCGCGCTCCGATTTCGACCGCCGCCACGCGCTGCAAGGCTACTTCACCTACGAACTTCCGTTCGGCAGAGGTCGCCGTTTTCTCGCAGACTCGAAGGGCTTCGTAGATCGTCTGGTCGGCGGCTTTGAACTGGCCGGAATCGTGCGCGTGTATTCGGGTCGCCCGTTCACGGTCTATTCCGGCATCAACACCCTGAGCAACGTCCTGAATTCTCCGGCCAGTTGCAACGGCTGCACGCCCGACATGGGCAGGCTCCAGTTGAATACCAGCGGCAGGAACGCTTTCTTTACCGCCGAACAACTCGCGCAGTTCTACACACCTGCGGCGGGCGAACTGGGAAACACCGGGCGAAACTTCTTCACCGGACCCAACTATTTCCAACTCGACATGACCGTGGGCAAGCGCATCAGGTTCACCGAGTCGCTCAATCTCGAACTGCGCATGGAAGCGCAGAACGCGACCAACACGCCCATCTTCGACTTCCCGACCGCCGTGATTACCAGCACGTCGTTCGGCACCATCAACGACCTCGTGCTCAGTTCTTCCCGCAAAGTGCAGTTCGCGGCGAAGTTTAACTTCTAAACCAGAACGCGGCGGCAGCGCGTCGAGATAGACGCGCTGCCGCCCTTTAACCTTCCGAAAAAGACGTTTCGATGTCGAGAAACTTTCTCCGTCCTCGCGCTGCTGCGCTCGCCCTTCTGCTGGCGGCTGTGCTCGCCGCGTTTGCCTCGACGCTCCAACAGGCGCAGACGAACCCCGACGCTAAATTGCCCGCCTATGATCTCGTCATCACGAATGCGCGCGTTGTTGACGGCACGGGCAATCCCTGGTTTCGCGCAGACATCGGCGTGCGCGACGGGCGCATCGCGCGCATCGGGCGCATCGCAGGCGGCGAGGCGCAAAACGTCGTCGATGCGCGCGGCCAGATCGTCGCGCCCGGTTTCATTGACGTACACACGCACGTCGAAAACATTTACAACCTGCCTGCCGCCGAAAACTTCGTGCGGATGGGCGTCACTTCCGTCGTAACGGGCAACTGCGGCTCGTCCGCGACGGACATCGGCGCGTTCTTAGGTCGGCTCAAGGAGCAGCCGCTCGCCGTCAATCTCGCCACGCTCGTCGCGCACGGCGACGTGCGCCGCAAAGTGTTGGGACTCGAAGCGCGCGCGCCCTCTGCCGAAGAGTTGCAAAAGATGGAGGCCATCGTCGAGCAGGGAATGCGCGACGGGGCGTTGGGGCTTTCGACCGGGTTGATCTACGTGCCCGGCACCTTCGCCAAGACGGACGAAGTGACCGCGCTCGCACGCGTGGCCGCGCGCCACGGCGGCGTCTATGCCACGCACATGCGCAGCGAGGGCGAACACGTCCTCGCTGCCATCCGCGAAAGCATCGAGATCGGCGAGCGCGCCGGATTGCCCGTAGAGATTTCGCACTTCAAGATCAGCAATAAAAAGTTGTGGGGACAAACTGCGTCCACCATCGGCCTCGTGCGCGAAGCGCGCGGGCGGGGGTTGCAGGTCACGGTTGACCAGTATGCTTACACGGCGAGTTCGACCTCGCTCGATTCGCGCCTTCCGAGTTGGGCGCTCGAAGGCGGGCGTGCGGCGGGGAAGGCGCGCCTCGCAGACAAGGCCACGCGCGAACGCGTCGTCGGCGAAATAAAAGATTCGCTCAAGCGGAGCGGCTTCAAAGACTTCTCCTATGCGGTGGTGGCGAGCTACGCCCCGAATCCTGCGTTCAACGGCAAGTCCATCGCGGAGATCACCAAAGTGGCGCGTGGCAAGACGGACGTGACGAATCAGATCGAACAGATTCTGGAGATGTACGCGGCGGGCGGCGCGGGGATGGTCTATCACGGCATGAGTGAGCCGGACGTGCAGAACATCATGCGCGAGCCGTTCACGATGATCGCCTCCGACAGCGGCGTGCGCCGCTTTGGCGACGGCGCGCCGCACCCGCGCGGCTACGGTAACAACGCGCGCGTGCTCGCACGCTACGTGCGCGAATTGCGCCTGCTCACCCTCGAAGATGCGATCCGTAAAATGACTTCGCTTCCGGCGCAGACCTTTCGCCTCGCCGGGCGCGGCCTCCTGCGCGAAGGCTACGCCGCCGACCTCGTTATCTTCGACGAAACGACCATCGCCGACCGCGCCACCTTCGACGCGCCGCACCAGTATCCAACCGGCATCAGCCACGTTTTCGTCAACGGCCAGCGGGTCTTTGCCGCCGGAGAGATGACTCCGGCGCGACCCGGCGAGGCTCTGCGGAGCGCGAATTGGGTGGGCGCACCCGCCAGCCCTTGAGGCGGACTTGAGCGGGCTGCGCGGGTTGTGACAAAATAACGCGCAAGCAAGTTATTCCAACGTGCAATCTGTTCCAACGTCGAATTGATTCCAAGCCTTACTTGAAACGTCTAGGTCTACGAGCGCGGAGGCTTCTGTCTCCTGCGTTCAACCCGGTCTGAATTTTGTTACGTGTCTTAGAGGAAACTTATGATAAACCAGTTCCACAAAATCTCCCGCAGCGTTCTGGCCGTCATGCTTCTGTTGGCATGCGCCGGAAGCGTCGGGTACGCTCAAGAGATCACGGCGCGCATCAGCGGCCAGATCACGGACGCCGCCGGGGCCGTCGTGCCCAACTCGGAGGTGACGCTGACCAATAAGAACACCGGCGAGTCGCGCCAGGCGCAAAGCGACGCCGATGGTTATTACACGCTCACGCTCATCCAGCCCGGCACCTATGATCTGTCCGTGAAGGTGCAGGGATTCAAAGAGCACTTGAGCACCGGTCTTGAGGTGAGCGTCAACGACCGCAAGACCATCAACATCGCGCTCGAAGCCGGTTCCGTCACCGAAACGGTCACGGTGACGGGCGAAGCGCCCCTGATTCAAACAACCGCGACGGTCGGCGACGTGGTCGAGAACCGGCGCGTCGTCGAACTACCGCTCAATAACCGCAACTTCATGCAACTGCTCACGCTCGTCCCCGGCGTGACGAGTTCCGGTGATTCCGAGATCGGCATCGGGTTGACGAACACCGTCAACTTCTCGATCAACGGCACGCGCCGCAACTCGATAAACTTTCTCGTGGATGGTGTAACCAACTCCGATGTCGGCTCGAACATCACCCTGCTCTCCGTGCCGACCGTGGATTCGATTCAGGAGTTTCGCGTCATCACGTCCGTTCCTTCCGCCGAGTTCGGGCGTTCGGGCGGCGGCGTCGTGAATCTCATCACGCGCGGCGGCGGGCGCGAATTCCACGGCACCGTCTACGAATTTTTGCGCAACGATTATCTGAACGCCAACAGCTTCTTTAACAACGCCAACGGGACTTTCGGCCCCAATGACGCGCAGGTGCTGAACGGGGCGAGGCAGGTCGGCGACGAACGCTCGCCGCGCGCCAAGCTGCGTTATAACAACTTCGGTTATCTCGTCAGCGGCCCCCTCTTCATCCCGCGCGTTTACAACACCGAGCGCGAAAAGACCTTCTTCCTCTTCTCGCAGGAGTTTCGTCGCATCATCCGCGCCCCCGCGCAGAGCACCGTCACCGTGCCGAGCTTGCTCGAACGTCAGGGCAACTTCTCCGAGGCGGGCAATCTGCCGATCTTCGATCCTTTGACCGGAACGCGCTTCCCGAACAACGTGATTCCCACGGCGCGGCTCGATCCGGTTGCGCTCTCGCTCCTCAACCTTTTCCCCGAACCGAACGTCGCCTCGGCCACGCCCGGACGCGCGCCCAACCGTTATGCGGTGGTTGCGCCCAACATCCAGAACACGCGGCAGGAGACGGTTCGCATCGATCACAACTTCAGCGACACGCACCGCATGACCGGACGCTACACGCGCGACCTCAGCCAGACGCGCGAGCAGGGCGGCCTCTTCTTCGGCGCGACGTTGCCCAATCTGGCAACCACCGACACCAGCGTTCCCGGCGAAGTGATGGCGATCAGCCTGACCAGCAGCTTCGGACCCAACATCGTCAACGAAGCGCAGTTCACCTTCTCCGGCAACAAGATCACGACCGACCTCGTCGGGCGTTACACCCGCGCGAACGCCAACATCCCGAACCGCGAACTGTTCCCGGAGAATAATTCCGGCCTGCCGCCCATCATCAACATCACCGGGCAGCCCACGCTCGGCTCCGGTCAGCTCTACGACGTGCAGTACAAAAACTGGAACCCGAAGGACAACGTGACCATCATTCACGGCGCGCACACGATCAAGTTCGGCGGCGAAGTGAGCTTCGAGTCGAAGCGCGAGAACGCTTCTAACTCCGCGCAGGGCACGTTCGGTTTCACGGGCGTGCAGACGCGCCTCGGCAACAACACAGGCATCGGCCTTGCCGATTTCCTGCTCGGTCGTGCCACCTCCTACGCTGAACCGGAACGCGACGTGACGGTTGACCTGAGATTCGGGCGCACAGAGTTTTACGTGCAGGACACCTGGAAGGTGCGACCCAACTTCCAGTTAGACCTCGGCATTCGCTACTACCGTTTCCGTCAGGCGAGCGACGAGAACAACGTGCTGGCTACCTTCCTGCCGCAGTTCTACAATCCGGCGCGCGCGCCGCAATGCGCCAACGCGACGTGCAGCACCTTCGTCACGAGTTCGTTCGACCTGACGAACGGTTTCGCTTACGCGGGCATCAATTCGCCTTACCGCCACCGCGTGCAAAGGCCGGATAAGAACGATTGGGGTCCCCGCGCAGGCTTCTCCTGGGACCCGTTCAATAACGGCAAGACCGTGCTGCGCGGCGGCTACGGCGTCTACTACGATCAGGCGCTCGTCGGCATCGTCGAACAGAATTCGTTCACCACGCCGCCCTTCAATAACTCGATCAGCCTGACCGGCACGGTGGCAAGCCCGATCCTCTACCAGAACCCTACGGCAGGCACCGCCGCAACGACGCGCGGACCGCTCGGCACCGTCAACGCCACCACCGATCCCTTCTACACGCCGCTCATCCAGCAGTGGTCTTTGACGGTGCAGCAGGAGCCGTTCCGCAACGCTCTCTTCGAGATCGGCTACTCCGGCTCGGCGGGTAATCACCTGATTCGTCCCGTCGACATCAACGCGCCGACTCCGCAGGAGATCATCGCCGCCGGGCGCGGCATCGCCACCTGCGATCAGGCGCTCAATCCGGCGAACAATCCGGCCAACTGCATCAACCTCGCGCGTCCCTATCGCGGCTTCGGCATCATCACCGACCGGCAGACGACGGCGACCTTCCGTTATCACGGCATGCTCAGTTCGTTCCGCCTGCGCCCGACGCGCGGCCTGACGGCGCAACTCTCCTATACCTGGTCGAAGAACATGACCGATGCGACGAACGACCGCGATGCTATTGACGTGCCGCAGATTCGCACCAACTTCCAGTTGGAGCGCGCCGTGTCGCGTCTCGACCGCACACACGTCTTCGTCGCCAGTTACGTCTATGAAGTGCCGACCTTCTCGTCGGGCTTCGCCTCGACCACGTTCGGTCGCCTCCTGCTGAGCGGCTGGGAACTGGCCGGGATCACGACGGCGCAGACGGGGCTGCCCCTGAATCGCGTCGTGCAGGGTTCGGCTACCATTCCGGCGCGCGGCAGCCGCCCGAACATCATCGGCGACCCGATGCAGAACATCCCCGTCAATCCGAGCGGCGGCATCCCTTACGCCTTCAACCCGCTCGCCTTCAGACCGACGAACACGGGCGAGATCGGAAATTCGCCGCGTTCGCCTTTACGCTTCCCGAACCAATTCTTCACGGATTTGAACGTGACGAAGAACCTGCGTTTCACCGAGCGGTATCGCGTGCAGCTTCGCGCGGAGTTCTTCAACATCTTCAACCACGCGATCTTCAACGATGTCTTCCAGACCATTCCAGATCGCTCGCCGACTGACCCGGCATTCAACAGCATCCAGAATCTGGCTGCCGTCTCTCAGTTCGGACAATTCTTCTCGACGCGCAACCCGCGCGAGATTCAACTCGGCTTGAAGTTCTACTTCTAAGGCGAGCGTCCGACGCAACCTGAGAGAGCCGCCGTAGTCTAAAAACTACGGCGGCTCTCTCGTCTGCACAGCGAAAATTTTCGGATGCCGCGCCGGATGCAAACGGCGGACTGCTTCAAAGCGTGCGGCTCAATTCTTCTTGGGTTGGCTCACTTTCTCTTCCAAACGCTTGCGCTCCTCCTGGCCGAGCCTTTGCGCCGTGGCGAATGCTTGTCGAGCGTCGCCGCGCTTGCCCGCAGACATGTATGCGCGACCGAGCAGCGCGAACCCTTGCGGCCACTCCGGGTCGAGTTTCACCGCGCGTTCCAGCACGCGCACGGCCTCAGTCGCCGCGCCCTGTTTGAGTAGCGCCTGCCCCAGAGTCTCCAGCGCGGGGCGGAAGTTCGGCTCAACCTCCAAGACTTTATTCAGCAGCGCGACTGCTTCCTCCAAGCGGCCTTTCTGAAAGTAGACGTTGCCGAGTTGGTAGCGAGCCAGCAGCATGCCGGGGTTCAGTTCCAACTCCTGCTCAAACTGCGCGACCGCTTCGTCCAGATTTCCACGCTTGAGCAGGGCATAACCGAGCGCGTAATGAGCTTCGGGCAGTTTCGGGTCGGCGGCGACGGCGCGGCGCAACTCTTCAATCGCGCGCTCCGACTCGCCCGCGTTGTCTAACGCTTCGCCCAGACGCAGGCGCGCTTTGGCCGCACCGCCTTCGGGCTGCAATCGAATCGAGCGTTCCAGATGCGGCACGGCTTTCCTGTATTCTTTGAGGCGCAGGTACGTCTCGCCGAGCGCGGCGAGCGAGGCCGCATCGTTCGGGTTGAGCGCCACGGAGATTTCGAGTTCGGCGGCGGCCTCTTCGAA
>DASWNS010000353.1:0-7294 GCA_036399115.1 Pyrinomonadaceae bacterium
GGCTGTAGGCGGGACCGCAGACGAGGAGCAGGCGCAGGGGCGCGTCGCCCGTGTTTGCCAGAGTGTGCGTCGCGCCGCGCGGGATGAAGACGGCATCGCCCGCCGCAACTTCGCGCGACTCTCCGGCCACCGTCATGCGCCCGCGCCCTTCGAGCAGGTAGTAAACCTCCTCCGTCTGCAAATGATGATGCCGCCCGACGCTCGCGCCCGGCGGCAACACTTCCTCCGCCAGACTGCACAACTCGATCTCCGACGTGGTGCGATCCATGAGCGGGCGTATCTCCGACCCGTGCGGCGTCTTAATAACGGCGGCCTCCCGGCGATTGACGATGATCATAATCTCTAATGCTTTCGAGTTCCTTTCCCCTCCGGCCTTCTCTCTAACCACGCGTGGTGTAGCCCCACGCGCCGCTCCGTGTCAAGCAGCAGGCGTCACTGGCACGCGCGGCGAGTGCTATGTTATGTTAACGGCCTCCGTAAGTCTTATGCGCCCGTAGCTCAGTGGATAGAGCGCTTGCCTCCGGAGCAAGAGGCCGTAGGTTCGACTCCTACCGGGCGTATCGTTTTACTAAGGAATTTGCAGTTTCCGGCGTCTCGCTCGCCCTTCTTCCCATCACATGACAACGCATTTTCCACTTTCAGAAATTGAAGGGTGAAAGCCGCGTGCGGACGCGACGAAAGCGAGCCTGTGCTTGAAGGGTCGCGCGCGTCGCCGTGATCATATTTGACTTAGGAGAAGGTCAACAATTACTTTCAGAGACGGTAGTGACGAAAGCGTTCGCCCGGAGTAGTTCGTATTTTCCCTACGCATTCTCAAGGGCGGTTACATCGTGGACATTATTTAAGGAGCCTTCATTTACATTTCACATCTCCTCAGAAACCTCTCGCGCCGTGCTTTGTTCGAGTTGAAGAGTGTTGCCGCCGGAGTTTTGCCCGCGCGCGCGCTCAACGTCTATCTCTCCGCGCTCGGCTCCGCCGACTATCACCTCGGGCGTGATACGCGCGAACGTTGCCGCCCGCTGCTCGCCGACCACTTGAAGGTGCCGCCCCGCTCAAGCTCCTACGAATTCTATCTCTCGCAACTCTGCCGGAATCTCGTGCGCTGGTCAGTCCCGCTCAAACATGCTTACTGGCGCGACAGCTCGATCAGGTACGAGTGGGTCTGCGAGCAGAATATCCGTCGTTGTCTGGCCGACGGTCGCGGCGTCATCATTTTGCAGAGCCACTTCGGCCCCTGGCCTTCCACGGTTCACGAGTTCGAGCGGCACGGACTGCGCATGGAGTTGACCTATCCTCTCGGCTGGCCTCACATGTCGCGCTTCGACCCGGAGGCGCGGCTCGAATTTTTGCGCAGGGCGCGACGGATTCTGAGCAATAACGGTATCGTCGCGCTCATGGGCGATGTCGGCATCATCGGACTCAACCAGGGGCTGGGGCGCGTGGTGGAGTTACCCTTCCTCGGCATGAAGATGCCTTTCCCGCTCGGCTGCGCACGCTTATCCGCGCTGACCTCTTCCCCTATAGTCCCGATCTTCTCTCTGCGACAGGCAGACGGCAGGCACTTCATGATCTGCACCGAGCCAATCGAGTCGAGCCGTTTTGAAGGTTCGGAGTCGGAGCGCGCCGTGCAGATGATGGCCTGCTACGCCTCGCGGCTCGAAGAGATGGTCAAGGCATACCCGCACAACGCATCCAGCTATCTGGAGTTTGCGCACAGGGCGCGAGCCGCTTGAGCACGCGCGTGTGTAGCTCGCGCGTCTCGTGCGTCGCGTGCGTCGCGTGCCCTGCTGGCATCGCGCTTGCCTCTCAAGCTGCGGGCGGCCTCGCGCGCGTTCGATTAGCGTGCAAGGTCTGGGTACATAACAGACACATTCAATCAAGGGAGAGTTAGAGATGGACGCTTTTGAACTGTTGAAAAACGATCACGCCAAAGTTTCTTCCCTGTTGGAGAAGGCGGAGGCGGCGACCGACGCTCCGACGCGCCAGCAGTTATTCACGCAGTTGAAACAGGAACTCGACATCCACGCGCATATCGAAGAGGTGATTCTCTATCCCGCGCTCCAGGGGGCGGAGGAGACGAGCGATCTGACGGAGGAGGCTTACGAAGAGCATCAGGAAGTGAAAGACCTGCTCTCCGAGTTGGAAGCGACGCCCGCCGACAGCGAAGAGTGGGGCGACATCCTGTTGGAGTTGAAAGATAGCGTCGAACACCACGTGGAGGAAGAGGAAGGCGAGATGTTTCCGAAGGCGCGCACAGTGCTGAGCACAGAGCAACTCAACGAGATCGGGGCACGCCTGTCAGCCGAAAAGCAGCAACAGCAAAAAGCGGCAGCGGCGGGCTGAGAAAGTCCATTGCAATATTCTTCTGCCCGGAGCGCGGGGACGGCTTGTAGTCCCCGCGCTCTTTATTTTGCACGCGCTCTCCGGGTCGTCGCCTTCCGGCAAACGCTCGCCGCCGTGTTTGACATCAAAGCTCGGCCAGCGTAACTCTATTCACAGACGAAGAAAGTCAAATTATCCGGAGAAGACATGCAAAGATTCAAACTACTAAACCTCGCGCTCGCCTGCGCTTTGTTAATCAACCTCGCGCCCGCGCACGCGCAAACTCAAGGGACGGGCGCAGCCGCGACAGCGACGCCGCCTCCCGCCGCAACGCTCTCCGCCGCCGCCCTCGAAGCGTCGAAACTGATCACGGCGGCGCGTCTGAGCGAACACCTGCACATCGTCGCCTCGGACGCGATGGGGGGGCGCGATACGCCTTCGCCGGGTCTGGACGAAACGGCGAAGTACATCGCCACGCATCTCACACGCTTCGGCCTCAAACCGGCGGGCGACGACGGCACGTTCTTCCAACGCATCGCGCTCATCCGGCGCAAAGTTGACGCCGCGAAGACGAACGCCACGCTCGACGGGCGCACGTTCAAATTCGGCGAAGACTTTCTCGTCTCCCCTGCCATCGGCAAAGCGAGCGGCGCGCTCGTCTTCGGCGGCCACGGGTGGGTCTTCAAATCAAAGAACATAGACGCTTACAAAGGCATAGACGTGCGCGACAAGATCGTCGTCGTCGCAGCCGGACTCCCGGCGGGCGTCACGCGCGCAGACCTCAAAGGCAAGGCCGGTGAAGATTGGGAAGACCCTGAATCCTACGCACGTCGCGGCGGCGCGAAAGGACTCATCATTATTCCGCGCACGAACAACCTCGAACGCTGGTGGCGCGCCGTGCGTTCGGGAGCGGAGCGCGGCGCGGTCGAGATGGAACGCTTCGCCAACGCGGAGGGCAGCGGGCAGAATTTGCCCACCATCTTCGCGTCGGCGGCGCTGGTGGACGCGCTCTTTGCAGGCGAGACTGTGAGCGGCGCAGACATTTTCAAAGCGACGCAGGCGGGCGAGACGCGCCCGGCCTTCGCGCTCTCCCCGAAGAAGCGCATGACCTTCGATGTCGTGGCGACGGTCGATAAGATGTCCACGCAAAACGTCGTCGCCGTCCTCGAAGGCAGAGACGCCACGCTCAAGTCTGAGTACGTCGCCGTAGGCGCGCACTACGATCACGTCGGCATCGGCTTGCCCGACGCCAGCGGCGACGCGCTCCACAACGGCGCGGACGACGACGGCTCGGGCACGGTCGCGCTGCTCGCCATGGCCGAAGCCCTCTCGCGCGGCACGGCTGCGACGCGCCCCGCGCGCTCGATCCTTTTCGTCTGGCACGCGGGCGAGGAGAAAGGTCTGTGGGGTTCGCAGTATTTCACGAAGTACCCGACCGTCCCGCTCCAGCAGATCATCGCCCAACTCAACATCGACATGATCGGTCGGAGCAAAAAAGAGGGCGACACGAAGCCTGAAAATCGCGACCTCTCAGGGGCGAACGAAATTTACGTCATCGGCTCCAAGATGATGAGCACGGAACTCGGGGAGTTGAGCGAACGCGTCAATCGCGCCTATCTCAATCTCACCTTCAATTACAAATACGACGACCCAGCCGATCCCAATCGCTTCTTCTTCCGCAGCGATCATTTCAACTACGCCCAGCGCGGCATCCCCATCATCTTCTACTTCGACGGCGTCCACGAAGATTATCATCGCCCCTCGGACACGCCCGACAAGATCGACTACCAGAAGATGGAGAAGATCACGCGCACGGTCTTCCTCACCGCGCTCGAACTCGCCAACGCGCTCACGCGCCCGCGCGTTGACAAAAAACTCCCGGCGGAACTCACCGGACAGTAGCAATACCAGGGATGAAGGATGAGGGCTGAGGGATGAATTAAGAAACACTCAAGCGATTGAATGCTTTCTCTGATTCATCCCTCAGCCCTCCGCCCTCATCCCTTTCTCCATCCCGCTCCCGTTTCTTGACACGCCCACACTCATCATATAATTTCTTCACAACACGGGCCGATAGCTCAGTTGGTAGAGCAGCAGACTCTTAATCTGCGGGTCGCTGGTTCGAGCCCAGCTCGGCTCATCTCAGTAAAAAGGGGGCACTTATCAAAGTGTCCCCTTTCTCTTTTCTCAATAAACTTTCCAGACGTTTTTCCGCTTATAATGGTCACGCTCAACCAGAACGCCGGAACCGGGTTTGACGCTCATCAGTGATCAATTCTCTTTCGACCCTTTCCCGCGCCGCCACGCGAAGGACAGGCAACGCCAGAGGTGAAGCATGGCTGACGATTTCAAATACGACGTATTCCTGAGCCACAGTTCAAAGGACAAGGCGGTCGCGCGCTCCCTCGCGGAGCGGCTGCGAGAGGACGGCCTGCGTGTGTGGTTCGTTGATTGGGAGGTCAGGCTCGGCAGCACAAGGGTCATGCGCGAAAAGAAGATTGAGGAAGGCTTGGAGCACTCCCGCATGCTCGTGCTCTGCCTGTCGGCGCACGCGTCCGGCTCCGAGTGGCCGCAGTTGGAGGCCACCGCGCTCCGTTTCCGCGACCCTCTCAACAAGGAGCGGCGCTTCATCATCCTGCGCCTCGACGCTACCCCGATCAAAGACTCCCTGTCGCAATTCCCTTACATCAACTGGCTACCTCAAGCTCGCGCGCATAAGTATGCGAAAGTCCTCGAAGCCTGCCGCCCTCAAGCAAAGTCCTTATATGTGGAGCGGCAGGGCAGGCGAAAGCAGGTCGCAGAAAAGACCATCAAACTTGACCACAGGGAAACTATCTGGTCTTACGCATTCAATTCAGATGAAAAGCGTACACTTACCGGCTCGGAGGATCATACCGTGCGGCTATTGGACTTGGAGACCGGACAATGTCTGCGCGTCCTCAAAGGTCACACGAGCCGAGTCTATAGCGTGGCGTGGAGCACTGACCAACGCCGCGCCCTCTCCGGCTCGCAGGATCATACTGTGCGACTATGGGATGTGGAGACGGGGCGCTCCCTGCATGTACTTGAAGGGCACAAAGACGTTGTCCAGAGCGTGGCGTGGAGCCCCGATCAACGCTTCGCGCTCTCGGGCTCTCATGACCATACCATGCGACTATGGGACTTAGAGACTGGACGCTGCCTGCGCGTGTTTGAAGGGCACTCTGGCTGGGTCTGGACTGTGGTGTGGAGTGCCGACCAACGCCGCGCTCTCTCTGGCGGCAATGACGAGACGGTGCGGCTGTGGGACTTGGAGACGGGGCATTGTTTACGAGTTCTGAGTGGCCACACGGGCGGTCTGAAGAGTTTGGCGTGGAGCCTCGATGAACGCCGCGTTCTCTCGGGAGCAGCGGACACGACTGTGCGGCTATGGGAATTGGAGACTGAAAGCTGCCTACGTATTCTTGAAGGTCACACGGACTATGTTAGAAGCGTTTCATGGAGTGCCGATCAGTGCCACGCCTTAACCAGTGCTGATGATCGCGACGTACGGCTGTGGGACATGGAGACAGGGCGCTGCTTACGCGTGCTCAAAGGCCATACTAGAAGCGTATGGAGCATAGCATGGAGTGTCGATCAACGCCGCGCTTTCTCCGGCGACCAAGGCGGCGTTGTTCGAGTGTGGGATTTGTCGGAATTTGTTACCGGGACAAGAGCAACGGAAGCCGCCGCAACGGTCTTGCCCACCGAGCCGGAGCAGGTGCAGTACACGAACGCGAAAGTTTTGCTGGTGGGCGATACGAGTGCGGGTAAGACGGGGTTGGCTCACCGTTTGGCGACGGGTGAGTGGAAGCCGAGCGAAGCCTCGACGGTTGGAGCGTGGTCTACGCAGTGGAAGTTGAATGATGGGGGCGGTGCGCCGGGGGTGGAGAGGGAGATATGGTTGTGGGACTTTGGGGGGCAGGCGGATCAGAGGTTGATTCACCAGCTTTATATGGATCATACGTCGCTGATTCTGCTGCTCTTCAATGCGGATCAGGAGGATGTGCTGCCGGGTCTGCGCGATTGGCTGACAGCGTTGTCGCGTTGTGTGCCGCCGGAGACGCCGCAGTTCCTCGTGGCGGGGCGCGTTGATACAGGGTTCAAGGCGAGCCGGGGCAAGTTGCAAAGTTTCGCCAGAGAGAACCATCTTGACTATCACGAGACGAGCGCGCTGGCGGGCACGGGCTGTGCGGAACTGCATGCGGCGATCCTCTCCACCATTCCGTGGGGCGACATTCCGATCATCACGACCGAGCAACTGTTCAAGCTCATCAAGGACGAGATTCTGAAACTGCGTGATGAGGGGCAGGTGTTGCACACCTTCAAGGAATTGCGCGATCTGCTCTGGCACCGCCTGCCCCGTGAGGCGCAGTTTACAGACGAGACTCTGCGCACGGTGGTCGGCCACCTGGACGCGCCCGGCGCGGTTAAGGAACTCGACTACGGCACTTACATCCTGCTGCAACCGGAGTGGGTCAATGCCTATGCGCAGGCCGTCATACGCACCTTGCGCAGCGATGAGACGGAGTTGGGTTGCCTGCCCCTGCGCAGCATCGCGGAGGGCAAACTGGTTTATCAAAGCATGGGACGCGACGGTGGTATTGTGGACATGAGACGCCTGCCGCAGCCGGACGAGCGCGTGGTGCTCGGCGAAATGGAGCGGCAACTGCTGGAGCGCGGCCTCTGCCTGCGGCAGGGAGACAAGCTCGTCTTCCCCAGCCATTGCGGGCGTGAACGTCCGGCGGTGGTCGAGCACCCGTCCGTGTTCGTCAGCTACGCGGTCAAAGGTTACCTCGATGATATTTATGCGACGCTGGTGGTGAAACTGGCAGATAGCGAGTCTTTCAAGCTCAAGGAACTGTGGCGCGATGCGGCGGACTTCGACACGCTGGAAGGCGGTCATCGCATGGGCATCAAGCTCTCGCGGGAGTCGGCCAGCGGCGGCGAGATC
>DASWNS010000354.1:0-4736 GCA_036399115.1 Pyrinomonadaceae bacterium
ACTTCACGGGTGAAGTTGTCGCCGCTTTTGTTTGGGAAATTTGCCGCCCGCCCGTCGCGCCTCACGTAGCGCGCCGCTCGGTCAAAGCGGGCGTGTAGTTAGTCTGAAATCGAAGCAGGACGCGCCGGAGGCCGGATGAGACGGCTCGACGCTAACAGATTGGTTGTCCGAAGGAGACACATGTTATGGCAGTGAAAAAATATTTGAAAGAAACTATCAAACTCGGCGGTCGCGATCTGACCGTCGAGACGGGACGCGTCGCCAAACAGGCCGACGGGTCGGTCGTCATTCGCTACGGCGACACGATGCTTCTGGTCGCCGCTGTCGGCGCGAGCAGCCCGCGCGAGGGCATAGACTTTTTCCCGCTCACGGTCGAATACCGCGAGCATAACTACGCCGCCGGGCGCATCCCCGGCAACTATTTCCGGCGCGAAGGCCGCCCCGGCGAAAAGGAAGTCCTGACCAGCCGCCTCATCGACCGTCCCTGCCGCCCGCTCTTTACCGAAGGTTATCGCAACGAAACGCAGGTTATCGCCTCTGTCATCTCGGCGGACGCGGAAAACGACCCTGATGTCATCGCCATCACGGGCGCGTCGTGCGCCCTCTATCTCTCGGATATTCCGTTCCCGACGCCGATTGCGGGCGTGCGCGTCGGCCTCATCGAAGGCCGCTACATCATCAACCCGACTTACGACGAAGTGCGCGAGTCGCGCCTGAACCTGATCGTGGCGGGCACGGAAGAGGCCATCGTGATGGTCGAATCCGGCGCGAAGGAAGTTTCGGAAGAGATCATGGTCGAAGCCCTGATGCTCGCGCACAAGGAGATCAATCGTCTCTGTCGCTGGCAGAAGGAACTCTACAAGGCGTTAGACATACAGAAGCGCGAAGTTACGCCGCCCGTGCTGAACGAAGAGATGGCGGGCGAGATCGAGCGCAACTACTCGGAGAAACTGCGCGCCGCGCTCGATACTTCGGGACAGGACAAACTGGCGAGCTACGCCGCCGTCGATGCGCTGAAAAAAGAGGTCGTCGAATCCTACCCGGAGGACGCGCCCGAACAACGCCAGATGGCGAAGAAACTTTTCGACAAGCAGAAAGAGAAGATTTTCCGCGACGACATTTTAGACAAACGCCGTCGCCCGGACGGTCGCCGCTTCTCCGAGATTCGCCCGATCACTTGCGAAGTCGGCTGGCTGCCGCGCGTCCACGGTTCCTCTCTCTTCACGCGCGGCGAGACGCAGGCCATCGTCACCACGACGCTCGGCACGAAAGAGGACGAGCAGTTTATGGACGACCTGGAGACGGGCGAGATCAAACGCCGTTTCCTGCTGCACTACAATTTCCCGTCCTTCTCGGTCGGTGAAGTCGGACG
Organism: Pyrinomonadaceae bacterium; assembly: GCA_036399115.1. Lineage (GTDB taxonomy): Bacteria > Acidobacteriota > Blastocatellia > Pyrinomonadales > Pyrinomonadaceae > JAIVJZ01. The sequence goes on from DASWNS010000354.1 coordinate 1,373, forward strand.
CTTCGGCTCGACGAGTCGCCGCGAGATAGGGCACGGCGCGCTCGCGCGTCGCGCGCTCGAACCCGTCCTGCCGGAAGAGAGCGAGTTTCCCTATTCGCTGCGCATCGTCTCGGACATCACGGAGTCGAACGGTTCGAGTTCGATGGCGACCGTCTGCGGCGGCACGCTCTCGATGATGGATGCGGGCGTGCCGATCAAGTCGTCGGTGGCGGGCGTCGCGATGGGACTCGTGATGGAAGGCAACAAGTACGCGATCTTGTCGGACATCGCGGGCGCCGAAGACCACTACGGCGACATGGACTTCAAGGTCGCGGGCACGCGCGACGGCATCACAGCCCTCCAGATGGACATCAAGATCGGCGGCATCAACGCCATGATCTTGCAGGAGGCGCTCGAACAGGCGCGCAAAGGCCGCCTGCACATCCTCGCCGCGATGGAACAGGCCATCAACGCGCCGCGCCCCGAGATGTCGCCCTTCGCGCCGCGCATCATTCAGATCAAGATCAACCCCGATAAGATTCGCGACGTGATCGGACCGGGCGGCAAGATGATCCGCTCCATCGTCGAAGAGACGGGCGCGAAGATCGACGTGGAAGACGACGGCACAGTCTCGATTGCGACCGCCGACAGCGAAGCGGCGCAGGCCGCCGTCGACCGGATTCGCGGCCTCACCGCCGAGGCCGAGATCGGCGCCACCTACGTGGGCACGGTTTCGCGCATCGTCGATTTCGGCGCGTTTGTCGAAATCTTCCCCGGCACGGACGGTCTATTGCACATCTCCGAGATCGCCAATCATCGCGTGCGCGACGTGCGCGACGAACTCAAGGAAGGGCAGCAGATCATGGTCAAGTGCATCGGCAAAGAGGGCAACAAGATCAAGCTCTCGCGCAAGTCCATTCTGCGCGACGAGGAGCAGAAGGCAGGGGGCAACGGCCACGAACCTCAGGGCGATGAAGACTAAACCGTCTGCCACCAACCTATGCGGAGTTTAACTTCGGGGCTTGCACCACCCGTGCAAGCCCACTTTTTGTTCTAATACATACGTTTAGGCCGGATTTATTGTCTCGCAAAATTGGAAGAGATGCGCTATTGTGTCTTTCCTTTTAATGCAAACGACCCCACAGCGGAATTTTTTTAAGGGTTTCCGCCGGGAGTCGCATCCCAAAAAGCCATTATTTATGGTAGTTACGGTGAAGCCCAAGGAGGACGACCACACACGATGAAGCATCAAGCCCTACGCACATTCGCTCTGATGCTCAGCGTCTTACTCATAGCCGCTGTGCCCGCCAAGGCTGGCACGATCAAGTTCGGCGATGTGATTGCGCTAGCAACAATAAACAGCCAGAGTGGCCGCCCTTCCGTTGATCTACGCCTCCGCTCCGTCACGCAACAAAGCGGCGGCGCAAGTTCACAGGACAAGCAGACCGCCTCTAACGGCAACAATCAACAGGATCGCAAAAATATTCAGACGCCCTCTGCGACCACCCCTGCGGGCAGCGCAGAGACGAGCATCACGGGCACGAACGTCGCCGTGCAGCAACCCGGATCGGTTCAAGTCGAGACTATCGAACTCGGCGACATCCAAGGGACGATCTGCGACTGCGGCGAAATCTTCACGCCCAAGGGCGGCTTTCCGAGACTGCCGCTGCTGGCTCTGGCGGGCATCCCGCTCCTCTTCCTCGGCGGCGACAGCGACACCCCGCCGGGTGACATTGTAATTATTCCGCCGCCCCCGCCGCCGCCGCCGCAAGTGCCCGAACCGGCCACGCTCCTGTTGCTCGGCAGCGGTCTGGCAGCCCTCGGCGCAGGCGCACGCCGCCGTCGCGCCGCACGCTCCAACGGCCAAAGCGATGAAGTTTTGGATGTGAGGGGGGCTTAAAAGTTATGTCGAGAGCAAAAGCCATGAGTTACGTCGCCGCTCCTATCCGCTCCAAGTCTCTGCCGCTCGCCTGTGCGATGCTGCTGCTCGTCGCGGCGAGCCTCGCGGGGAGCACGAACGTCTACGCGCAAAATGGTCGCGTCGCGCCAAACGGGCGCATCGAAGTTTCGACCACGCCGGGCGGCTACCCGCTGCTCATCGACGGGCAGGCTCCGCGCACCGGACCTGACCGTACCAGCCCGACCGTCCAGTTATACGAACTCGAACCCGGTCGCCACACGGTCGAAATCCAGTTCCCGAACAACACGCGCTGGGTGCGCACCTTCGACATCGCCTCGAACAAGAAGCAGTGCATCACGCTCAACTGGCGACCGAAGACGATCACCATCGAACGCCCGTCCATCGTCAAATCGCCCTGCCCGTATCCGGTCAACATCTCGGCTCCGGCATCCGTGCGCGAAGGCGACATCATCACTTTCAGTTCCGACGTGAACTACGCAGGTCAATCCGGTCTGAACTACACCTGGACGATCAGCCCGCCCGCCGCGCGCATCGTGAGCGGCGCAGGCACGCCGACCATCACCGTGGATACGACGGGCATCGGACGCCAGCGCGTCACGGCCATCCTCGTCGTGGACGACGGTTCGGGCGACCAGATGTGCCGCCAGCGCGCGCAGGCCGTCACCGGCGTCACGCCCGTCGAACTGCCGCCCGTGCTGCCGAAGAGTTTCGCGGAATTTCCGTCCATCAGCTTTAACGAGGACAAGGCCAATCTCGACAACTTCGCGGTGGCTTTGCAGGCCGAACCGGGAGCGCGCGGCTACGTCATCGTCTATAACGGAAGGCGCAGCCGTCCGGGTCGCGCCACGCAACTCGGCGAGCGCAGCCGTCAATACCTCGTCAACACGCGCAACCTTGATCCGAGCCGCATCGTCGTCGTCAACGGCGGCACGCGTGAGACGGATTCCTTCGAACTGTGGCTCGTTCCGCAGGGCGCAACGCCCCCGCAGCCCAGACCGAGATAAAGCAATATGAAGTGACAAGTGACAAGTGACGAGTGACAAGTTAAAGAACAAATTTTCTGTCTTAACTTGTCACTCGTCACTTGTCACTTAGAAGTGGTAACTAGAGCCACACTACTTTCCCCCTTGAAGTGGAAGCGCACTGCAAAGCTCGTTCTAAATCGTAAAGAGAGTAACTCCGAAGGAGGATGGTTTTATGGCTGATGGAGATGGCGGAAGCGGCAGCACCGGAGTGGTGGCTGTGCTGGTGATTTTCATAATCGTGGTGGTGGTCGCTCTGTTCCTGTTCCGAGGCAGGTTGTTCGGCGGCGGCGGGACGACGAAAGTTGACGTTAACGTGAGCGCGCCGGCAGCACCGGCCAGCAAGTAGAAAAGATTCGGTCGAGCAGCCTCTCAGTGAAGAGAGAGACGCGCCGTGCGACAGGCGGGCGCGTCTCTCTCTTCTTTTCATTTGCGCCGCGCG
>DASWNS010000355.1:0-19968 GCA_036399115.1 Pyrinomonadaceae bacterium
GACCGTGCCGCGCTCAACGTCATCGCGCCGCAGTTCGATTGGACGGGCGGCTTCAGCGAAGGACTCGCGCTCGTCAAGACGGGCGGCAAGTTCGGCTACATAGATAAGACCGGACGGCTCACGATCCGCCCGCAGTTCGACAACGCGCACAACTTCAACGGCGGCCTCGCGCGCGTCTGGCTCGCAGGCAAACAAGGTTATATAGACAAGAGCGGGAACTTCGTGTGGAAGCCTACGAAGTAGTTTAGCCCGCGACGAGTTGAGCGATAGCCGCTTCCAGTTCCTCTTCCGTCGCGCCTGCTTCCACACCTTCGAATAACGACCAGCGTTCCAGATGCTCGGCTGACGCGCCGGGTTCCAGACGCCGGAGCGGCGAGAGCGATTCGACTTCGATAAAATCGCCCGCCGTGTAAGTCTCGCAATTGCATCCGTAGTCGGGGTAGTTCGCGCTTTCTTCGTAAGCGAAACGCTTGAGGAAGAGCGTCGCGCCGTGTGCGTAGGCCGCCCAGCCCTGCTTGTTGAGCAGGCCGATCTTCTGCGGGTGGCTCGCGCTCGCGTCGGTTCGCAGGCGTATGAACTTTTTGCCGATTGACCAGCGCGCGTCCGTCAGGTCTGTGTAATGCCAGAGGACGAGCGGGCGTGCGGGGAGCAGGTAGTCGTCCCAGGAGATGTAAGGCTCTTGCGGAAAGATGGCCGTGCCGCCGCCGCGCATCACGGTGAGCCCCCAGAGCGCGGCCTCTATCGCCCAGAGATTTCGATTCGTGATCCGGTGGACGACGGAGAGGCCGCTGCCCTCGCCCGCGTCGAGCGTGATGCGCAACTCCTTCTCGATGCCCGTCGCCGTCTCCACAGGCGCGGTCAGACGAATCTCACGCTCGCCCGCAGACTCGACGCCGACCGGAGAATTATCCGGCGCGTAACTGCGCGGCTTCGCTTCGGGCGCAACCCACAGGCGATGCCCGCCCCAGGGTTTGAAGTCGCCGAGTTCGGTCGTGAGCTTTGCCTCCGGCACCTCGCCGAGCAGGTTCTCCGCACCGCGAAAATTGTAACGCACGATGCGCGGCCCCACGTCGCTCGTGACGATCACTTCAACTTTGTCGTTCGACAACTTGTAACAGTTCGGCAACCCGAGATAAGAAATTTTTTCCACTTTCAAGCTCCTTGCACGGCTATCCGGCGACGTTCATCTTTTGCTCCAGAGTGTAAAGGCTTGAGCCTCCCGCAGACAACAGTTGTAAATCTCGCTCGCTAGACATTCGCGCCCCGATAATTTAACTTTATCAGCTTACAAGTACCGGCATTTTCGACGCGGGTTTAAGGTGCAACAGGAACCTGTCCGGCGAGAGTCACGCGAAAGTGGCGTAATTGGCAGCCGCGCCAGACTTAGGATCTGGTCCCGTAAGGGGTGGGGGTTCGAGTCCCCCCTTTCGCATCATTGTCTGGAAAGATTTTGCACAAAGCATTTCTATAATTTCAACAGGAAGGATGCCCGCACGGCTGAGCCGCACACGAGCGGCGACGAGCGCGGGCGTTATGTTTATGAAGACAGAATTGGTTGACGTTTCCACCACCCGGAAGGAACTCAAGATCGAGATTGACGCGGCGGACGTGCGCGCCGAAATGGAGCGCGTTACCGAACGCTACGCGGCGGCGGTCAACGTTCCCGGCTTTCGCAAAGGGCGCGCGCCGAACTCCGTCGTGCGCCAGCGTTACAAGAATGAGATTCGCGGCGAGGTCGTGCAGAACCTCGTGCCCAACGCCATCAACGAAGCGATCAACGAAAGCGCGCTCAACGTCATCGGCGAGCCGGACATTCATCTGGAAAACAACGAGGCGTTGGAGAAACTCGGCGAGCAGCCGCTCTCCATCCACGCCCATGTCGAGGTGCTGCCCGAAGTCGCGCTCGGCGATTACAAGGGCTTGGAAGTCGCGCGCCGCACGCGTCCTGTCACGGACGAGACGGTCGCGGAGATGATCGAGAACCTGCGCGAGCAGTCGGCCTCGCTGCAACCCGTCGAAGATCGCGGGGCGGAAGCGGGCGACACGGTGACGGTCAACTTCACTGGCAAGTACATCGAGCCGCCCGATGCGGAAGACATCAAAGCCGACGACGTTCAGGTGGTGCTCGGCGGCGAAGGCGTGCTGCCGGATTTCACGGAGCAACTGACGGGCACGAAGCCCGACGACGTGAAGACTTTTCGCGTCAGCTACCCTGAGGATTTTTCTTCGCAGGGGTTGGCCGGGAAAGTGATCGACTACACGGCGACCGTCACGGGCGTGAGCCGCAAGGAGTTGCCCGAAATCGACGACGAGTGGGCGAAAACTTTCGGCGAAGAGATCGACTCGCTCCAGACTCTGCGCGACAAACTGCGCGAGAATTTAACGGAGCGCGCGCGCGTCGAGTCGGAACACCGTCTGCGCGACGAGGTGATGGGGAAATTGCTCGCCGCGCACGAGTTCGACGTGCCGGAATCGCTCGTCAAGAGTCAGGCGCGCAGGCTTCTCGAATCCACCGTGCGCGACATGATGCAGCGCGGCATGGACCCGCGCAATCAGGAGCTCGACTGGGAGAACTTGCAGGGCATGTTGGAGGCGCAGGCGACCGAAGATTTGCGCGGCTCGATCCTGCTCGAACGCATCGCCGATGCGGAAGAGATCGAGCCGACGGATGAAGAGATCAACCAGGAGATCGAGTCGATCGCACAGGGCGCGCGTCAATCGGTAGAGCAGGTGCGTGCTGCCTTGACAAAGCAGGGAGGCGAACGTAGCATCGCCGACAGATTGCGCCATCGTAAGGCGCTTGATCTTCTCATCGAGAATGCGCGCGTGAGTGAAGAGGAATGGCGCGAAGATGCGCCGCCCGCCGCCCCCGCGCCCGAAGCTGCGACGGCGCAGACGGATGAGACGCAGGCGGACGGGGAGACGCCGTCCGGTGAAGCGAAAGCTGACGACTAAAGAGTCGGAAGTTAACTTTAACTTGAACAGAGATTTTGGAGTTTTAAGTTTATGGCTTTAGTCCCGATGGTAGTCGAGCAAACGTCGCGCGGCGAACGCGCCTTCGACATTTACTCGCGCCTTTTGAAAGACAACATCATCTTCATCTCCACGCCGATTGATGATCAGATCGCGAACCTCATCGTCGCCCAACTGATCTTTCTCGAAGCGGAAGACCCGGAGAAAGACATCTCGCTCTACATCAATTCGCCGGGCGGCTCGATCACAGCCGGCATGGCGATCTACGACACGATGCAGTTCATCCGTGCAGACGTGTCCACGCTCTGCGTCGGCCAGTGTGCTTCGATGGCCGCGCTGCTGCTCGCGGCGGGCGCGAAAGGCAAACGCTTCGCGCTGCCCAATTCGCGCATCCTGATCCACCAGCCTTCGGGCGGCGCGGAAGGCCAGGCCACCGACATTCGCATCATGGCCGAAGAGATCATCCGCATGCGCGAGCTGACCTCAAACATTCTCGCCAAGCACTCCGGTCAGGATTACGAACAGATCGAGCGCGACGTGGAACGCGACCGCATCATGTCCGCGATGCAGGCCAAAGAGTACGGACTCATTGACGAAGTGATCACGCACCGCGAAGCATAAATTTTTACCGGCGCGTCTCATCGAAAGATTCAGACGCGCCGGTCGTTTTATGCTACAGTAGTTCCCCGGCAGTCGAAACGCGTCCCCACGCGCCACCGCTTGCGGGCACAAGTTAAACGCACAGCCCGCCTGTTGTAAGCCACTTGACAAGCTGAACTGGATTAGAAACTCGAAACCACGGAGTCCCCTATAAGCCTATGGTACGTCGAACCGATGACACCTTGCGTTGTTCGTTCTGCGGCAAATCGCAGAACGAAGTGAAGAAGCTCATTGCCGGTCCTACTGTCTACATCTGCAATGAATGTATAGACATCTGCAACGAGATCATCACCGACGACCAGCAGGCCGAAGCCGTCGCCACGCGTCCGCCGCTCCCGAAGCCTTCCGAGATCAAGACCTTTCTCGACGAGTACGTGATCGGGCAGGACGAGACGAAGAAGCGTCTCGCCGTCGCCGTCTATCAACACTACAAGCGCATCGAGATCGCGCGCCGTCGCTCGGAAGTCGAGATCCAGAAGTCGAACATCCTCTTGATGGGACCGACCGGCACGGGCAAGACGCTCCTCGCGCAGACGCTCGCGCGCATGCTCTCCGTTCCCTTCACCATCGTCGATGCGACGACTCTGACGGAAGCGGGCTACGTCGGCGAAGACGTGGAAAACATCATCCTCAAACTCTTGCAGGCCGCCAACGGCGACGTGGAACGCGCGCAGCAGGGCATCATCTATATTGACGAAGTTGACAAGATTTGCCGCAAGGACGAGAACCCCTCGATCACGCGCGACGTGTCGGGCGAGGGCGTGCAGCAGGCTCTGTTGAAGATTCTGGAAGGCACGGTCGCCAACGTGCCGCCGCAGGGCGGACGCAAGCACCCGCATCAGGAGTTCTTCCCGATTGACACGACGAATATTCTCTTCATCTGCGGCGGCGCGTTCGTCGGTTTGGAGAAAGTGATCGAGCGGCGGATGCGCAACAAGTCGTTCGGCTTCCGCGCCGAGATCAAAGACAGCAAGGAGCGTTATTCGGAAGCGCTCGCGGCGGTGCAGCCGGAAGATCTCGTCAAATACGGTTTGATCCCGGAGTTCGTCGGACGCCTGCCCGTGCTCGGCGTCTTGAACGAACTGGACGAAAGCGCGCTCCTGCGTATTCTCACCGAACCGAAGAACGCGCTCATCAAGCAGTACCAGAAAAAATTCGAGTACGACAACGTCAAGCTGCGCTTCACGGACGACGCGCTCAAGGCCATCGCGCGGCAGGCGGTCGAACGTAAAGTCGGCGCGCGCGGCCTGATGATGATCATGGAAGAGTTGCTCCTCGACGCGATGTACACGCTGCCCTCGCAGAAGCGCGTCAAGGAGTTCGTCATTACGAGCGAGATGGTCGAACGCCGTCGCGCTGTGCCGGGCGAAGCGCTGACGGGCGTGGACGACGCCGCCGCTTAAAGAGTTCGCGCCGGAGTTCAATTCTCTCCCACAGCGAAAGGAAGCTTCATCGATGTCGAGAAAATTCGGAGCAGGAGTGTTCGCACTCCTGCTCGCACTTTTTTGTGGGGGAGCGGCGCGTGCGCAGGAGACGAAGAGCGGCACACAAGCTGCGCCGAAGCCGGAGGCAGCCGAACAGGATGCCGCCGACCTTGAAGACCCCTGCCCCGGTTCCAACACGCAGCACGAGTTGAACCGTTGCGCCGCACGCGCGCGCGACAAGGCCGACGCGGAACTGAACAAAGTCTACCGCGAGTTGATCAAAGACACGGAGACGACGGAGCGCGCCAAACTCCGCGCGGCGCAACTCGCGTGGATCAGGTTTCGCGATACGCAGTGCGACTACGAAAGCGTCGGCAACAAAGGCGGCTCGATCTATCCGATGGTGCACAGCTTCTGTCTCGCCAGAGTGACGAACGCCAGAGTCAAACAACTACAGGAGATTTTACGGGAGCAGTCGGAGCAGTAATTGATGGCGTCACGGTTTTGGAAATCCCGTCTGCCGCAAGGGCAGTGGCGATTTTGAGGGGTCAGTGGCGTCGTCCGGCAAAATGCTTTACAATTAAGTTTAGTTCGCAACAGGGGCGAGCGGCATCAGGCGGCTCGCCCTTCACGTTATGTAGTTTTCCGGCGAAAGAAGCAGCAGTTTTATGGAAGAATATTCAGACCACACTCCCACAGACATCGTGACGTTTCCGATGGTGCCCATCCGTGATGTCGTGATCTTTCCGTTTACGAAAGTCGCGTTCAAGATCGGGCGTCCGGGTTCGATTCGCGCGCTCGAACAAGCTCTGGCCGCAGACCGCACGATCTTCCTCTCCACGCAGCACGATGCCTCGATTGATGAACCCGTGCCTTCGGAGATTTACGGCGTCGGGACGATTGCGCGCATCCTGCAAGCGCAGAAACTTGAGAACGGGCAGACGAAAGTGGTCGTCGAAGGGCGCGAACGCGCGACGACGATCCGCGTCGTGAACGACAACGGAGCGTTCACGGCGACCGTCCGCCGCGCGCCCTCCGCGCTCGAAACCGGCCAGCGCATCGAAGCCTTGACGCAGCGCATACACCAACTCATCGAGCAACACCTGCGCCTCGCGCCCGAAGCGCAGACCGACGCGCTGCAACAGGCCATGCGCAACCAAGACCCCTCGCACCTGACCGACGCGCTCGCCTCGCAACTCCACATCGCGGTCGAGGATAAGCAGGGACTTCTCGAAATCTTCTCCGTCCACAGTCGCATGCAGCGTCTCGTCGAGATCCTTGAGACGGAAGTTGACAAGCGGCAGCTTGATCGCACGATTCAGGCGCGCGTCAAACGCCAGATGGAGAAGGCGCAAAAAGAGTACTACCTGAACGAACAGATCAAGGCGATTCACAAAGAACTCGGACGCAAGGACGAGAAGGCCGAGGTCGAAGACTTGCGCAAGAAGATCGAAGAGGCGGGCATGACCGAAGAGGCGAAAGAGAAAGCCTTGCAGGAACTACACCGTCTCGAAGCGATGCCGCCGATGTCAGCCGAAGGCACCGTCTCGCGCACTTACATCGACTGGCTCCTGAGCGTGCCCTGGAAACAGAAGTCGAAAGAGATTAAAGACCTCTCGAAAGCCGAAGAGGTTTTAAACGACGACCACTACGGTCTTGAGAAGATCAAGGATCGCATCCTCGAACACCTCGCCGTGCGTCAACTCGTCAAGAACCCGAAGGGATCGATTCTCTGTTTCGTCGGCCCGCCGGGAGTCGGCAAGACCTCGCTCGGCAAATCCATCGCACGCGCGACGGGCAGAAAGTTTGTGCGTCTGAGCCTCGGCGGCGTGCGCGACGAAGCGGAGATACGCGGCCACCGTCGCACCTACATCGGCGCGCTCCCCGGCCAGATCATCCAGATGATGAAGAAGGCGGGCGCGACCAACCCCTGCATCCTTTTGGACGAAGTGGACAAACTCGGCGCGGATTTTCGCGGCGACCCGTCTTCCGCTCTCTTGGAAGTGCTCGACCCCGAGCAGAACAATTCGTTTCAGGATCATTATCTCGACGTTGAATACGATCTCTCCAAAGTCTTCTTCATCGCGACGGCGAACGTGCTCCACACGATCCCGCCCGCGCTGCAAGACCGTCTGGAAATCCTCCGCCTCTCCGGTTACACCGAGCGCGAGAAACTGGAGATCGCGCGTCGCCATCTCGTCGCCAAGCAGGCGGAAGGCAGCGGCTTGAAGGCCGAGCAGGTCGAGTTCACGGACGAAGGTTTGCTGGAGATCATCCGTTCCTACACGCGCGAAGCGGGCGTCCGTAATTTGGAGCGCGAGATCGGTTCGTGCTGCCGCAAGGTGGCGCGCAAACTCGTGGGCGAGGGCAAGGGCGAAGAGTTCAGAGAGATCGTCACGCCGGAGCGCGTGCGCGAGATGCTCGGACCCATCCGTTTCCGCCAGCAACAGGCTGCGGCTGAAAGCGAGATCGGCCTCGCGCTCGGCCTCGCCTGGACTGAGGTTGGCGGCGAAGTCTTGCAGATCGAAGCGACGCTCACGAACGGTCGCGGCGGCGTGCAACTCACGGGCAAACTCGGCGAGGTGATGCAGGAGTCGGCGCAGGCCGCGCTCACCTGTATCAAGGCGCGAAGCGAGCGCATCGGCGTCAGTCTCGATCACATTCGCAAACGCGACCTGCACGTGCATATTCCCGAAGGCGCGATCCCGAAGGACGGCCCCTCTGCGGGCGTCACGCTGGCGACTGCGATGGCTTCCGCCCTGACGCGCGTTCCCGTCCGTAAAGACGTGGCGATGACGGGCGAGATCACCCTGCGCGGCAAGGTGCTGCCCGTCGGCGGCATCAAAGAGAAGATGCTGGCCGCGCACCGCGTCGGCGTCACGACTCTGATTCTGCCGAAGGAGAACGAGAAAGACCTCGCGGAAGTGCCTGAAGAAGTGCTCGCAGCCATTAGCGTCCATTTCGTCGAGACGATTGACGAGGTGCTCACGCTTGCGCTCGAAGACGCGTGCCCGACCGACGGCGCGGCAGACGACACAGCGCAGCCGCCCATCTGGTCAACCGAAGCGCCCACGCAAAGCACGCCGACAATGGCAGACTAAAATAAGGGATGAAGGATGAAGGATGAGGGATGAATCATAAAAAGCATTCAACGCAATGAGTGCTTTTTCTGATTCATCCCTCATCCTTCATCCCTCATCCCTTCTCTCTTTCCCCGCCAGAAATTCAAGGAGAAAATTCCCTATGAGCAAACACGAAGATGCAGCCTTGATTTTGAAGCTCTACGACCTGCGCCGTGAAGAGACGATGCGCAAGGCGCGCACCTGGCTGGCCGGTTTCAATCCCGAGAGCGCGCAAGAGATATTTGAGGCAGGCAGCGGCGAGAACAACGCATACCTGCGCATGGTGATGTCCTACTGGGATATGGCCGCCTCGCTCGTCAATAACGGCGCGATTGACGAGAAGATGTTCAACGACGCCAACGGCGAACACTTTTTCTACTACGCGAAGTTTGAGCCGTTCATCGAAGAACTTCGCGCACGCTTCGGCCCGCAGATGTGGCAACACCTCGAAGAACTCGTCATGCGCACGCCCGACGCCAGGGAACGACTCGCACACTTGCGCGAGATGTCGAAGAAAATGGCCGCCATGCGCGCGGTGGCGTCGAACAAGGGACAGGCCGACGAGCAGCCGACGCAGACGGCCTCCGGCGCAACGTCTAAATAACAGTGACGAGTGACGAGATAAAGCCGTGAATCGTAAATCGTGAATAGAGAAAACCTGTCTTCATCTATTCGCGATTCACGATTCACGATTTACGATTCTCTTGTCTTCGCTCGTCACTCGTCACCCGTCACCGCTTTCTCATGAAAATTACGAGCGCGGAATTCGTCAAGAGTTCGTTTAGCGAGCAGGACTGGCCGCGCACCAAGTTGCCGGAGGTGGCGTTTCTCGGTCGCTCGAATGTCGGGAAGTCGAGCCTCATCAACTCGCTGCTAGGCGTCAAGGGACTGGCGCGCACCTCTTCGACGCCGGGACGGACGCAAGCCCTCAATTTCTTCCTCATCAATCGCCGCTTCCATTTCGTAGACCTGCCGGGCTATGGCTACGCGCGTGTGCCGCGCGCTATACGCGAGTCGTGGGGCGAAATCGTGACAAGTTACCTTGCCAAGCGCGAGTCGCTTGTGTTACTAATTCAAATCGTAGATTCGCGCCACGAACCCACTAAATTGGACTTGCAACTTCGTGAATGGCTTACAGCTTATGCGAAGCCTCATCTAACGGTTGCGACAAAGTCCGATAAGCTCTCGCAAAATGTGTTAGGCAAAAATCTCAGGCGCGCGCGGGAAGTTTTAGGCGCGCTGGGGAGTGGCGAAGTGATTTCTTACTCCGCCACGACGGGACACGGACGCGAGCGCGTCTGGCGCGTTATCGAAGAGGCCTTAATCGTCTCACAATCCCCCAGTTGAAAAGTCGAAGCGTCGCTGTGAGGCGACCCCGTGGCCTCTTGACGGCATCTAACCTTTCGGTTAAAACTGAGGCTCACACAAAATAATTCGTTGAACTTTTTACTGGATGCGAGACGTTTGCAGCAATTCGCCAATCACCTCGTATACATAACCGCCGGAAACATCGCCGCTCCTGCGCCGAGTCGAATCGCTTCGCGCACCTGAGGCATCATTCCCGACATCATTTAAGGATTTAATTCATACGCGGCAGAGAGTCCGCCAGTAATTCAATCTCAACGACAGCAACATGACAAGAGTTGGACACAACTCTTGGTTAGAAATGGCAGCTAAGCAACGCTGCCTCACAGAGAAAAGAGAAATGTCACAACGTACACCACGCACCCGAACCAGCAGTAGCAGCAGCAGTAGCGCCAGCACGGCCAACGGCAACAGCGGCGAGAACGGCAACCGGACGACCGCTGCCGCCGCCGTCGTCGATAGCCCGCCCGAAGATGCAGCCGACAAAGATTTCATCCCGTCAGGCAGCGGCGACGCCTTCAATCTGGCGACGCTCAAGGAGATGTCCATCTCGAAGTTGACGCAGATCGCCAAGGACATGGACGTGCCCGGCGCGACCGGCATGCGCAAGCAGGAACTCATCTTCAAAGTCCTCGCGGCGCAGACCGAAAAGAGCGGACTCATCTTCTCCGAGGGTGTCCTCGAAACTTTGCCCGACGGCTTCGGCTTCCTCCGCGCGCCCGAATACAACTATCTGCCCGGCCCCGACGACATCTACGTCAGCCCTTCGCAGATACGCAAATTCGATCTGCGCACGGGCGACACCGTCTCCGGCCAGATTCGCCCGCCCAAAGAGGGCGAGCGTTACTTCGCGCTCATCAAAGTGGAGGCCATCAACTTCGAAGCCCCCGGCGAGACGCGCGACAAAGTCTTCTTCGACAATTTGACGCCGCTCTACCCGGACGAGCGCCTGATGCTGGAAACCGACCACGACACGCTCGCGGCGCGCGTCATCGATCTCGTCACGCCCATCGGCAAAGGCCAGCGCGGCCTCATCGTCGCGCCGCCGCGCACGGGCAAGACGATGATGCTCCAGACCATCGCCAACTCGATCTCGAAGAACCACCCCGAAGTCTCGCTCATCGTGCTCCTGATTGACGAGCGACCGGAAGAAGTTACGGACATGCAGCGTTCTGTGAATGGCGAAGTCATCTCTTCGACCTTCGACGAACCGCCGACACGCCACGTGCAGGTCGCGGACATGGTCATCGAGAAGGCCAAGCGACTCGTCGAGCATAAACGCGACGTGGTCATCCTGCTCGACTCCCTGACGCGTCTGGCGCGCGCGCACAACGCCGTCGTGCCGCCTTCGGGCAAGATTCTCTCCGGCGGTATCGACGCCAACGCGCTGCAACGTCCCAAGCGTTTCTTCGGCGCGGCGCGCAACATCGAAGAGGGCGGAAGTTTAACCATCATCGCCACCGCTTTGATCGATACCGGCTCGCGCATGGACGACGTGATCTTCGAAGAGTTCAAAGGCACGGGCAACTGCGAAATCCATCTCGACCGTCGCCTCGTAGATAAACGCCTGTTCCCCGCCATCGATATTCAGCGCTCCGGCACGCGCAAAGAGGAACTCCTCATCAGCAAGGAAGACCTCGCGCGCATCTGGGTGATGCGCCGGGTGCTAAACCCCCTGTCCCCCGTCGAGCAGATGGAAGTCGTGCTGGAACGCCTGGGTAAAACCAAGTCGAACGCCGAATTCCTCGCTTCGATGCAAAGCTAAGAGAACAGTGACCAGTGACAAGTGACGTGTGACGAGAGAAGAAAGTGAATCGTGAATCGTAGATCGTGAATAGAGAAAAGCTGTCTTTATTCTATTTACGATTCACGATTCACGATTTACGTCTTTTTCCTTGTCGCTTGTCACTTGTCACTCGTCACTTGTAGAATGGCTGGCATAGCTTTGCAATTCAGTTTGGGCAAGCACTCTGCTCTCTGCGAGGGGGTGTCGGGTGAAGCGTGTTGCGCGTCGCGATCTTAACGTCGGAGGCTGTGCCATTCGCTAAGACGGGTGGGCTGGGCGATGTTGCGGGCGCGCTGCCGAAGGCTCTCATCGGCACGGGCGAGGTTGACGCCAGCCTCTGCATGCCGCTCTACGAGCAGACGGATCGCGCGCTGCTCAAAGAATTGCTCTTTGACAATCTGG
Organism: Pyrinomonadaceae bacterium; assembly: GCA_036399115.1. Classification (GTDB taxonomy): domain Bacteria; phylum Acidobacteriota; class Blastocatellia; order Pyrinomonadales; family Pyrinomonadaceae; genus JAIVJZ01. Next base: position 11,733 of record DASWNS010000355.1, read on the forward strand.
AAGTCGAATGGACGGGCGGAAACCGTCGCGTCCGCGTCTTCCTCAGTGAAGATGCGATTCGCGCTCCCGCGTTTCTCATCGACGCGCCCGAATACTTCGCGCGTCCGAACGTCTACGGCTACCGCGACGACCATACACGCTATGCCTTCTTCTGTCGCGCCGCGCTCGCGCTCTTGAAGCGACTCGGCAGGCCGCCCGACATTGTGCACGGTAACGACTGGCCGTGCGGCTTTGCCCTCGCCGAACTGCGCGCGCGCCGCGCCTACGACGATTTTTACCGCCAGACGCGCACGCTCTTTTCCATTCACAATCTCGCTTACCAGGGCGCGTTCGATTCGCGCGATCTCGGTTACCTCGGCTTCGGTTGGGGCGAAGTTCACGACGCTTTTCTACTGGAAGGCGCGGCATCGGCGCTCAAAGCGGGCTTGATGCTTTCGGACGCGCTCTCGACCGTCAGCCGCCGCTACGCTGAAGAGATACAGACGAGCGCGCAAGGTTACGGGCTGGACTGGCTGCTGCGCATGCGTCGTGAACGGCTCATCGGCGTCACGAACGGCGTAGACTACGAAGCGTGGAATCCGGCAACCGACCCGCACATCGCCGCACACTACAGCGCGGACGATCTCTCAGGCAAGCGCGAGTGTAAGCTCGACCTGCTGCGTCGTTTCAGTCTGCCCGAAGAGTTGGATCGGCCAGTTATCGCGATCATCTCGCGTCTCGTGGCGCAGAAGGGTTACGACCTGATCCGCGAAGCCGCCCCGGCGATTCTGGAGACGGGCGCGTTCTTCATCGCACTCGGCGCGGGCGCATCCGAGTATGAAGACTTTTTGCAGAGCTTTCACGACCACGCGCCGCACCGCGTCGGCATCTACAAAGGCTACGCGGGCGAACCGCTCGCGCACCAGATCGAGGCGGGCGCAGACTTGTTTCTCATGCCGTCGCTCTACGAGCCGTGCGGTTTGAACCAGATGTACAGCATGCGCTACGGCACCGTCCCGGTCGTGCGTGCAACGGGCGGCCTCGACGACACGGTGGAAAACTTTGATCGTGCGCGGGGCACCGGCAATGGCTTCAAGTTCGGCGAATACTCTGCGCGGGCGATGCTCGGCAGCATCTACGAAGCGTTATACGCTTACGCCGACAAAGATAGCTGGCGGCGGATTCAACTGAACGGTATGCGCGCCGATAATTCATGGGCGGCTGCGGCGCGCAAGTACGTGGAGGTTTATCGCGCCATCGCACGTATGTAAGACGCAGGGCGCGAGTAGTTCACAGGCGAGCGCGAAGATTGTTTGATGAACGCAATTTTTAAGTAAGAGATCATCCGCGAGCGAATTGATTCGATCATCCGGCTCGCGTCATGACAAGTTGGAAGAAGGAGATATAACGGCATGAGTGAAAGTGAATTTGTCAAAGATGTCAGCGACAGCAACTTTGAGGCGGAGGTGCTACAGTCAGACCGCCCCGTGCTCGTGGATTTCTGGGCGGCGTGGTGTGCGCCGTGCCGTATGATCGCGCCGACGGTGGCGCAGGTGGCGGAGAAGTATTCGGATACGGCGCGCGTCGTCAAACTTAATGTTGACGAGAACCCGAACGTCCCGCAGAAGTACGGCATCAAGGGCATCCCGACGCTGATCATGTTCAAGAACGGCAAGGAAGAGGAACGCGTGGTGGGCGCGACGACCAAAGAAGCCATCTCGCGCATGATCGACAAGCACGTGAACGCCAGCAGCGGCACCGCTAACGCTTAAGTTTTATCGTGGCAGGAATCGGCGCGAAGTTGCTGCGGCGAAAGCGGCTCGCGCCATTTCTGTAGTCAGCCGTCAAACAGTCTGAAAGATTGTTCAAGCTCGCACGAGGCGTTTGCGCAGACGGCGGGCGACTCCCGGACGCTCGATGAAACAAACCATCAACAGCCGCGCGAAGAACGTCGGCAGCCGCTCCGCCAAGAGCAACAAGCGTCGCCTGCTGGAAGAGAGACTGGCAGCGGCCAAACGGCTGCGCGCCGTGGAGGACGCACGTTTTCGCGCGCGACAAGCGCAAGGGAAACTGCGTCGTTTCGTCAGCGCGAATTTCCGCAAGCAGGAAGTGATCGATGCGCTCGCGCTCCGGCGCGGCGAATGCAATCGTTGCGGCGCGTGCTGCGAGATACTCTTCAAGTGCCCCTTCCTCAAGAAGCACGAAGACGGCACCTCTACCTGCGGCATCTACGAAGACCGTCCCAATCAATGCCGCCTCTTTCCCATCGAACGCCGCGACCTCGACGAAGTGCGCGGCCAGTGCAGTTTCTACTTCATCGAGAAACCGATCAAGCTGGAACGAGCCAGCTGAGAAGCCTTTGACAGGCGACAAGTGACCGTTGACGGGTTAAAACTTGTTCTGTCCTGTCACCTGTCAATCGTCACCTGTCACTAAATCTTATGTCAAAAGTCATCGTTGTTATCGGCGCGCAGTGGGGCGACGAGGGCAAGGGCAAGATCGTCGACCTTCTGGCCGAACGCTTCGACATCGTCGCGCGCTATCAGGGCGGGCACAACGCGGGGCACTCGGTCTATGTCGGCGAACGCGCGTTCGTTCTCCACCTGATTCCTTCGGGCATCATCCATCCGGGCAAAACCTGCGTGCTCGGCAACGGGATGGTCATCGACCCGAAAGCCTTCTTTGAGGAGGCCGACCGCCTCGCCGCGCAAGGGCTGGAGGTAACGCCCGAACGCGTCCTCGTCAGTTCACGCGCGCATCTCATCCTCCCCTATCACCGCGCGCTCGACCACACGAGCGAGGAGAGACTCGGCAATGAGCGCGTCGGGACAACTTTGCGTGGCATTGGTCCGGCCTACGAAGACAAGGCCGGACGGCGCGGCATCCGTGTCGCCGATGCGCTCGTGCCCGCAGTTTTGCGCTCGCGTATCGAGCGCAATCTGGAAGACGCCAACCGCATCATCGAAGCCTACGGCGGGCAAGCCTTAGACGTCGAAGAGGTCTTCACCGAAACTTCGCGTCTCACCGAACGGCTCGCCCCCTTCATTGCCGACACGACTCATTTCATGAACCGCGCTGCCCGCGACGGTCGCACGATCTTAATCGAAGGCGCACAGGCCACCCTGCTCGACGTGGATCACGGCACATACCCGTTCGTCACCTCTTCAAACACGACTGCCGGGGGCGCCAGCGCCGGAACGGGACTCGCGCCGCACCGCATCACGGGCGTGCTCGGCATCGTCCGCACGTATACCACGCGCGTCGGCGAAGGTCCCTTCCCCACAGAGATGCTCGAAGGCGAAGCCGAACTCGGCCAGTTGATCCGCGAGCGCGGACGCGAATACGGCGCATCCACCGGTCGCCCCCGCCGCTGCGGCTGGTTCGACGCCTTCGCCACCCGCTACGCCGCGGAGATCAACGGCTTCACCTCCGTCGCGCTCACCAAGCTCGACGTGCTCGACACACTCGAAGAGATCAAAGTCTGCACCGGATACCTGCTCGACGGGCGCGCGGTCGAATCCTTCCCCGCCGTCTCGCAGGACTTACGCCGTATCGAACCCGTCTACGAGACGCTCCCCGGCTGGAACGCTTCAACCGAAGGCATCACCGAGATCGAAAAGCTGCCGCCCAACGCACGCGCCTACGTCGAATTTCTCTCCCGCGCGATAGACGTGGAGATCGGGCTGGTTTCCACCGGGCCGGAGCGCGATCAGACGATCCTCTGCCGTGGTTCCGCGCTCGACGCATGGCTCAAATAACAATCGAGGGCGGCACGCTTGCCCGTCCCCCGCATCGTATGTACAATGAGACGCAAACGTAGCGGTTGCACAAAAAGCGTCCAATTTAACTCATCCGACGAGTTAATCCGCACTGCCGGAGACGCAAGCGTTTGAAATCTTCACTTTGGGCCGATAGCTCAGTCGGTAGAGCAAGTGGCTTTTAACCACTGGGTCGCAGGTTCGAGTCCTGCTCGGCTCATCAATCCTTGCAACGGTTTAGGGGCGCGCACGCTTGGCGTCCCTAAACTATTTCCCCCTTTCGTCTACACTTTCAAGCCCGTTTATGAAGATTCGGAGGCTTATGCGGGGACGTTTCAGTGATGTCGTAGTTGTACGTGTATGCGGCGCGCTCGCTACTCATCGTCTCTTACGTGTTCGGCTCCGGCCTCGCGAAACTCTTTGCTCCAGAGCGTGAGGAGGTTCCGTTGTGGTAGCGGGGCGCGCAGGCCATGATGTCGCTCGCCGTGCTCTCGACAGCGTCCTTCGTGTTGTCGTGGCTGTACCTGTTCGCGCGGGCTACGTGGCGGGATGAATAAGCGGTGGAAAGTATTCTTAAGCGTTTTGGTTGTCAATGATTTTTAGTTCGTTGAACTGACAAGAAGTTTTTTCTGTATAATCCTTCATTATGAACAAACGAGCTAAAAAGCGATTGAAGGAAGCAATTCAAAAAGAGATTGCGGAACGAACGGATAAACGTAATGAACAAACTTTCTCTACGCCTACCAGGAAAGTTTCAGAGAGTAGCGGGTTTAAGGTGAAGCCGGAGAAGAAGCGGGGTTAGTTTTTGGTGACTACGTAATTGGTGAGAGTTAAATCTCAGGAGTAGCAATGTAGAGCTAAACCGCTATCCTTATCTTTCATCAGGCGGCTTTTCATCTTTCGATGCTTCCATCCAGGATGTTATCGAAGTTAATTCGTGCTCTCCCTCTATCTTCCTGCCAAGACGCTTTTCCATCTGCATTTTATAGATACGTGTAGCCAGCCAGCCGATGGCGGCAAATGCAATAAAGAGTGTGATGGTAATTAACATGTGTGACTACCCGGAAGTGCTGTAAGACCGGAAGAGCCTCCGCTTCTCCTCATTCCAGAATCGGAAGTGAAAACGCCTCCGGCCAGGGTCGTATGCGATGGCGAGGCGTCTATTTTTGCTCGCAGTTAAATTCAAGTGTCGAGGCGGCGTTGGCGATCTTCCAGCCGTCGGCGGTGCGGACGAGGTGAAAAGAGTTCGTGCCGCAGTGTGAGAATTTATCGCCGACGTGGAAAGTGTATCGCCCGAAGACGAGAGCCATGTCGCCGAAAATTTTCACTTCCGGTCGCGGCATTCGTTCGATGAACTCGGCGGCTTTGGCCTCCGAGATCATTTTGGCGAAAGCGTCGGCAGTGAAGACGCGAGTTTTCGACAAGCCTTCGCCCGTGCGCGGCTTGTCGACGGCGACGAGTTGGCCTTCCGGCATGAACAGGGCGCGAAGAGCTTCGGCGTTCTTTGCGCGCATCGCTTCAAACAATTTGTGCGCGACGGCGGCGACGGCTTCCTGTCCGGCATCGTTCTTCGGAGCAGTCTGCGCCAAGGCCGGAGCGTAAACGGCGAACGTCCAGATCAGCAGCAACAGCGACGATAAGAGTTTCTTCATAGACTCCGCTTTTCTCAGTGTTTCTCTTCGAGCGCGTGTTGGAAGCGGGGCGCGATCTCGTCGAGCGTTTTGTCGAGTTCCGCCTGTGCGAACCAGCGGCCTTTGAGCATGACGCCCGCGCGTCGCTCTGTGTTCGCGATACCGGCGAGCGGGTTGGCTTCGAGCAGCACCAGATCGGCGCGCTTGCCCCGTTCGATGGTGCCGGTCTTGTCCAGCGTGCCGAAAAACTCCGCCGGGTTTCGCGTGGCGGCGGCGAGCGTGGCGTAAGGCGAGAGTCCGGCTTCGTTCAACGCGCGCAGTTCGCGGTGCAGCGTGTAGCCGTAGAGCAAGAGCCATTCGGGCGTGTCCGAGCCTGCGAGAATTTTGCCGCCCGCGTCGTGAATCGCTTTGACGAGCTTGTTTCTGATGGAGACGTAACGCGCGCGTCGTTCGGGCGACGCCCACTGCGCCTGATACTTTTTGTTGTAGCCGACCCATAAATCAACCGTCTTCTGCGGGTAGAAGCGTATGTCGGGCTGCAACCTGATCGACTCTTCGGTTCTCCCGATGCCGAAAGTCGATTTAAAGAGATGCAGCGTCGGCACGGAGAAAGGGTTCGCCTGCACCGTCGCGCGGGCTATTTCGGGAATTCTCTTTTCGTCCAGAACGTCGAGGCTCTCCCAGTTTTTCGGTTGATAAATGTAGAGGTCGGAAACCGATCCTTTGACGGGCGAATTTTCGGGCAACAACGCTTCGAGGTACGAATCGAGATGCTCGATCTGTTGTCTGGCTTTGAGCGCGCGGGGCAGGCCGACCGTGCGGCTGTCGGCGTGGCCGACGACGCGTATGTTCTGCCGCGCGGCCTCTTCGATGATCGCTTCGTAAACTTCCGGCTTGAGGAAAGTGGTCATCTTCAAATAATCGTAGCCGTCCGTTTTGGCCTTGCGCACCGCTGCGCGCGCCTCCGCTTCGTTCGTCACGACGTAAGCGTGATTCGACTTGCGACCGATGAACTGCGGGCTGGCTGCGTAGATGGTCGGCGCGACGATCTCGCCCTTCGCGGATCTCGCGCGCAGCACGAGTTGTTCCGGCGTGCCGTTCATCAGGCGAATCGTGGTTACGCCCTGCGCCAGCATGATCTTGAATTCGTCTTCCGCCAGCGCGTCCGGGAATTCGTCGTCGGTGAACAGGTGAACGTGCATGTCCGTCAGTCCGGGGATGAGAAACTTTCCCCGCCCGTCGATTCGCTGCGCGTCTCCCGGCACACGCACCTTCTTGGCGTCGCCGATCTCCACGATCACGCCGTCGCGCACGATCACGGTCTGGTTCGACAGCACGCGCTCCCGGTCCATCGGGATGACGTTCACGCCGACGAAAGCCGTCGTGTTTACAGCGGGCGTGGCGGCCTGCCCGACCGACGCCAGCAGAGTTAACAGGATTGATAACACGAGTCTCTTTTTCATCTTCCGTCCCTCGCTGAACTTGAGCGTTAATCTGTAAGACCTGTCGCCATCAACAATGGCGGCGAACTGATCTCTTCTCGATGGCCTCCTGCGGAACAGCGTGCCGGGCGTCACGGGCGCGCCGCCTTCCGCGCTCGTCGTGCCGAAGCCCTTCATAAACAGAACGCGTTCGCCGCTGATGACGACGACCGCCGCGCCCGGTGTGTTATTTTCTCTGAGTTCGGCTGCGACGGTCTTTTCCAGTTCCGCAAAATCGACGGGCTTGTGCTGCGCCGCCGTCGCAACGGCGAACAGGAATAGACAGCAGAGGGCGGAAATTGAACGCATGGATTTCATCAACCGGTCACACATCATTCGCGCCCTCGCCGTTCGCGTTGAAGAGGAAGTCTACGGCGGCGCAAAGCGTCGCGTTGATAACAGCAGTCTCCTGAGCGTCAGACTAAAGGGCGTGCGAGGGTCGAGGGCGCGGCTTCTTTCGTCAGCCACGTCGAGTCCGTGCGTTCTTAACGTGTGGCGCGCCTGCTTAGTTTCAAATGAGCAGGCAGAGCCGCAAACGGACTCATTTTTATAGATGCTCAAGTTCATTCTGATGGATCGATCAGGATGGACGACGACGCCGCGACAGGCATTCCGGCTCGACTTTCTCGCCCGGCCAGACGCACTTGCGGGAAGCGGCTGCATCTAAATTTCGGCAGGGAGGGCTGAAGCTATGAACGTGATACAGGTTCTCGGATTGGCGCTCGGCGCGGCGTGGACTTCCGGCCTCAACTTGTACGCCACCGTGGCAGTGCTCGGACTACTGGAGCACTACAAACTCGCACACCTGCCCGGCGGTCTTCACGTACTGGACAACTGGCTGATCATCGGCGTGGCTCTCTCTCTCTACGTCGTCGAGTTCTTCGCCGATAAGATTCCTTACGTGGACACGGTCTGGGATGCGTTGCACACGTTCATACGCGTCCCGGCGGGGGCCGCGCTCGCGGCGGCGGCCACCTCGAACGTCAGCCCGACGGTACAGGTCATCGCGCTGCTGTTGGGCGGCGGGCTTGCACTCTCAACTCACGGAACGAAAGCTACTGTCAGGGCGGGAGCCAATTTGAGTCCTGAGCCGCTGTCGAACTGGTCGCTCTCCCTGTTGGAGGACGTGCTCGCCATCGGCGGGGTGGCGTTGGCGGTCGTCTCCCCGGTCGGGATACTGGTCGTCATCCTGATCTTTCTCCTGCTCCTCGTCTGGATTCTGCCGAAGGTGGTGCGGCGTCTGCGTCGCATGTTGAAAGCCGCCGGAGACTTCTTCAGAGGCCGGACGATGGAGACTCGCTAAAGCGAGAGACTAACGCAAGGGTTCCTTACCCGGACGGCGCAGAAACCAAAGAGAGAGGCGGGGGGGGGGGGGGGGGGGGGGGGG
>DASWNS010000356.1:0-10281 GCA_036399115.1 Pyrinomonadaceae bacterium
CGCGGTGCATGCCCTTGCCCTCCATAGCGTCTGCCTGATGTCGTTCGTCACGGTTCAGGCGTTCGCAGAGAGCAACGCGAAAGAAGCGGGACGCGCCGCGAACGCTGCGTTGTCGGCGCAGGCGCAGGAGAAAGCGAAAGATAAGAAGGACGCGCCGGTTGTTCCCGAAGCGGAACTGACAGCGGCGAAGGCGATTGGAGCGTTAACAGATGTTCAGGCGGTGATCGCGGCGGCGAGCGAGTTTCTGACAAAGTATCCGAAGAGCGCTTTGCGACCGCAACTCGCTCCGCTCGTCGCCGAGAGGATCGGGCTGACCGCAGACCCCGTGCAGCAGATCGCGCAGGCGCAAAGTTATCTCAAAATCTTCAACGCGCCGGGCGAGGCCGATCACGTCAACCCTCACCTGCTCGCCGCTTACACTTCAGCCAACCGTCTCGACGAAGCCTTCGCGCTCGCCTCGACCGCGCTCGACAAAAGCCCAGACCCGCTGGTGTCGATGATCAATCTGACGCGCGGCGGCCTCGAAGAAGCGAGAAAAGGGAACCTGAAATACATCGCGCAGAGCGAGCAATATGGCCTCAAGGCCATAGACATGATCGAAAGCAGCGAGAAGCCCGCAGCCGTCCCGGACGCAACCTGGGCTGATTACAAAACGAGATGGTTGCCGCAGTTGTACCAGTGGCTCGCCATGATCTCTCTCCAGACCGGAGACAGAGCGGACGCAAAAGCCAAACTCGCCACGGCAGTCAAACTGAACCCGCTCGATCCGATCAACTACGTGGTGATGAGCAGCATGGCGAACGACGAGTACCAGCGTCTGGCGCAGGCGCACAAAGCTGCGACGGGCGCGGAGAAGGCAGAGCTGTTCAAAAAAGCTCAGGCGCAGATGGACGAAGTGATAGACGCTTACGCGCACGCCATCGCGCTCGCGGAGGGCAATCCGCAATACGACGGGCTGCGCGCCCAGATCAGACCCGACCTCGAAGAGTATTACAAATATCGCCACAACAACTCGACCGAAGGGCTGCAAGCGTTAATTGACAAGTATAAAAAACGCTAGGCCGCGAACGCGCCGGAAGTGCGGCGACGACGCCGCGTTGCGCTCGTGCGTGCAAAGCGCATCGGAGAAGTTTGAGTCCGAACAAAAGCGGCTTCGTGAGAGATTCACGAAGCCGCTTTTGTTTTAAACGTCTTATCACCGGAGCGTAACGTCTCCGCACGGATGTTGCGAGAAACGTTTGACTAGGTGTTACCGCCGCTGCCGCCGCTACCTTCGCCGCTGCCGCCGCTCTGGCCGCCGCTTTGTCCGCCGCCGCCGCCGCCCTGCCCTTCATTGCTGCCGACGGGCGTGATCCCGGCCTGCTCTTCGAGCGGCGGGAGCACTGCGGCCACTGCGCCGCTCACCAGCCCGGCTGCCGCACCGGCCAACACACGGCGCACGATGCCTTTCGCCTTCTTCGCACCGCCACCGCCGCCGCCCTTTCTGGAACTCTTCGCGCCGCCCTTCTTGCTCACGCCGCCTTTCTTGCTCGCGCCGCCTTTTTTGCTTCCTCCACTCGAAAGGGCTGCCTTCTTGGTTGACTTCTTCGCCGCGCCGCCGCTCTGGCTGCCTGACTTGGACGCGCCGCCGCCTTTGGACGCAGACTTGCTCGCGCCGCCCTTGCCCGCGCCGCCCTTCTTGCTGCCGCCTTTACCGGCTGCGCCGCCGCCGCCGCCCTTCTTAGAGGACGCTTTGCCTGCGCCACCTCTCGAAGCCGCCCCTTTACCACTCGTTTTTTTTGTTGGCATCGCTCGAATTCTCCTTGTTGGTCGTTTGAGTTTCCCGGTGTCAACATCCTAATAGACTAATCCGCCGGGGGGCGCAAGAAAAAAGTTGGCCGCGCCGCGTCTGCACCCTGAAAATTCTCGACGCTTCAACGCGCGTCGGCAACCCACCGGAACTTAAAATTCTTCCCCGCACCTAAATTGCGACTCGCTGCGGAAGCGAAAAAAGAGACGCGCCGGGAATCTTCAGCCGCGCTGATTAAAAAACTTGACAGTTTCGCGCGGCGGCTGATATAAGCCTCCTAACTTGGTTAACCGTTTGCGTAATCGCTTAAGCAGCCTGCGCCGTGTGTTCTATCCAGCTAGACTGTAGGCTTCGACCAAGTTCAAACTGGCTCTCAATAACAATGCGAATCTCAACTAGCAAGCGGGTGCGTGTGCGGAGGAATATCGCTGCGCTGCGTCGTCTCTTCTGACGCGGTTGCGGAGTCTTGTCGCCGCTTTCTCATCTTTTGCGGCTCCCGTCCGGTAGTTGAAAGTTGTTCTTCTGAGAGCATCCGCATTTTCTCTGTGCATATCGAGCACTCACGTTGTCTGAGGTTTTTAGGAGGAGTCATGAAGTTGAATAAGCTGATGTCGTTTCTGCTGTTGACGCTCTTGCTGGCCTGCGCCGCTCCTGCTGCTCTCGCGCAGAGCGACCGTGGCACACTTACTGGTACGGTGACAGACCCGACGGGTGCGGTCGTAGCCAACGCTAAAGTTACAGCGACGAACCTCGACACCGGCGAAGTGCGCACGGTGACTACCAGCGATGAGGGCAACTACACGATGCCGGAGTTATCCGCCGATCCTTACAGGGTCACGGTCGAGGCGACGGGCTTCAAGACCGCGACCATGGAAAGGGTGCAGGTCGCCGTGCAGGTGACGCGCAGCGCGGACTTCACTCTGGAGATCGGCACGGTCGGCGATGTCGTGACGGTGACGGGCGAGAACGCTCCCGTGATTCAAACCGAGAACGCGGTGCGACAGACGAATATCACCGAGCGTCAGGTTCGGGAGTTGCCGCTGGCCGTCAGCGCGGAGTCGGGCGGTCGCACGCCGCTTTCGTTTATCTTCCTCGACAGCAACGTGGTATCGGCCACGGGCACGACCGGGCGCGGAACGGACGCGGGCAACTTCCGCGTCTCCGGCGGTCAGGGACAGGGCACGGAGATTCTGATTGACGGCGGCGGCACACGTCGCGGCCAGAACCCGACCTTCTTCTCCGAGGTCGCCCCCGGCCCGAATGCGTTTCAGGAGTTTACGATCAGCACGAGCGGTTATTCTGCGGAGTTCGGCAACTCGGCGGGCGGCATCGTTAACCTCACCGTCAAGTCGGGCAGTAATGAATTGCACGGGGAGGCTTACGATCTGATTCGCAATGAAGCCTTCAACGCCAACAGCTTTTTGAACAACAGTCGCGGCAGCGACGCGGCGGGCAATCCCAATTTCCCGCGCCCGCGCGACCACCAGCATAACTTCGGCTTCAACCTCGGCGCGCCCATCACCCTGCCGCACTTCGGCGAAGGCGGACCCTACTTCCACAGCGGCAGAAACAAGGCTTTCTTCTTCTTCAACTACGAAGGCTATCGCTTCTCGCAGAACGAGACGGTTGACCTGACCGTCCCGACCAACCGGATGCGTCAGGGCGATTTCGGCGAGTTGCTCACAGACCCCTACGTGCTGGGTTTCTTCGGTGGTCCCGTCAGAATTTACGACCCGCGCCAGCCGATCAACGCCCGCACGCCGATCACCAATAACGACCTGAGAGCCTATCAGGGCGGCGCGCTCATCGATCCGGCTGGCCTCGCCATCATGAATGCTTACCCGAATCCGACGAGTCCCGGCGTCTTCCGCAATTACCGCGCGGTTTCAAGTCGCCCGACGACGATGAACAACTACGTCGGGAAGGTTGATTACATTCTCTCGGAGACGCAGCGTCTCGGTTTCAGCTACTCGTTCCGCAAACTCGACAGCATCAAGGGCGGCTTCCCGCGCTTCCCCGAACCGTTCATCGCCGCCGACCGCTGGAGCCAGTTCTTCAAGTCGCACTACGCACGCGCACAGTACGACTGGAGCATCAGCCCGACGCTGCTCAACCACTTCAATGCCAGCTTCACCCGCTCCGAGGTTGCCAACCGCAACACCACGGAAGGCTTCACCACCAGCTCGCTCGGCATCCCTGCCAACGCCACGCAAAACGTCGCCTTCCCGCGCGTCCTGATCTTCGACGCGGGCGATACGGAGCGTTTGACCAACCCCGACCCGCGCGCCTACCAGCAGATCGGTTCGACCTTCTTCAGCGATAACATCGGCGACAACGCCGTCCAACTCTCGGACTTCGTGACCTACGTGCGCGGACGCCATAACTTGAAGTTCGGCGCGGACGTGCGCTGGCAGCAACTCAACGTCCACCAGTTGATCGATCCGGGCGGCACGCTCACCTTCTCGCATTTGCAGACGGCCTCCGATGGCGACCCGCGCAGCGGTTGGCCGATTGCCAGTCTGGCCGCAGGCGCGACGCAGAACTCCTTCGCCGGGATCAGGTCGATTGATCCGGGCTGGCGTTACTTCACCCCGGCCTTCTTCGTCAACGACGATTTCAAAGTCACACCGCGCCTGACAGTGAATCTGGGAGTGCGTTACGAAATTCCCTACCCGCGCACGGAAGCACGCGACCGCTACCGCACTTTCGATCCCGATACGCCGAACCCGGCAGCCGGTGGGCGTCGCGGGGCGTTGGTCGGCGCGGGCGGGCAGGGCGGCCTCAACGCGCAATACGAGGGACTCGCCAAGCCCGACTATTCCAACATCGGGCCTCGCGTCGGCTTCGCTTACTCGCTCAACGACAAGACGGTCGTGCGCGGCGGCTACGGCCTCTATTACGCGCCCATCGCCTACAACGACATCAATCAGGGCACCATCGGCTACAGCACGAACCGTGGCGAAGGGCCGCTCGGCGACCAACGCCCGCGCTTCTTCCTGCGCAACATGCCGCCTGCCTTCCCGGTCGATCCGGGCGGCCAGTTCATCGGCAGCGGCAGCGACGTTGACTATATCCAGAAGGACTTCAAGACCGGGCGCACGGCGCAGTTCAGCGTGGACTTGCAGCGTCAGTTGCCGTACAACTTCGCCGTCTCCATCGGCTACATCGGCAGCCGTGGCAACCGCCTCAGGTCAAACTTCACGCGCCTGAATGCCATCCCGTTCGAGGCTCTGAGACTCGGACAGCCGTTGCTGACGACTGATTTGGCGGCGGCCTTAGCCAACCCGGCTGCGGTGGCCTACGCGAGCAGCGTCGGAGTGGCTTTGCCGAGCAGCCCTAATGCGGTCTATCCGGGATTCCAGGGCACCGTCGCGCAAGCCCTGCGACCGTTCCCGCAGTACCGGAACATCAATAACCAACTCGAAAGTCAGGGACGCAGTTGGTACAACGCCATGCAGGTCAAACTGGACCGCCGCTTCTCGCAGGGCATCCAGTTCGGCGCGGCGTACACCTTCTCCAAGCTGATCACGAACGCCGCCGAAGACCTCCTCGGCGCGTCCCCGATTGGCGGCGTGCAGCAGAACCCCTTCGACCGGGAATCGCTGCGCACCGTCTCGCCGAATCACCCCTACCACGTAGCCGTCTTCAACTACATCATCGAGTTGCCGTTCGGCAAAGGCCGACGTTTCCTCAATGGTGGCGGCGCGCTCGATAAGTTGGTCGGCGGCTGGCAGATCAACGGCATCCAGCGTTACCAGTCGGGGTTGCCCCTGACCGTCTTCACCGACCGCAACGTCTTCTTCCTGCGCGACGTGACGGGCTACCTCGGCAACCTGCGCCCGAACCTGACGGGGCAACCGATCCTGCTCGACAACGATCCGAGCGGCACATCTTTCAGGGTCATCAACCCGGCTGCCTTCTCGCAGCCGCCTGACTTCGGTGCGCCTCCGACCACGGATGTCTCGTCGCCTGCCTACGCGGCCTACTATGCGAACCCCGCGAGGTTCTTCGGCAACGCTCCGCCAGTGCTCGACCGCGCGCGCGCCTTGCCCTTCTACAGCGAGAACCTGAGCCTGTTGAAGAAGACCTCCCTGACGGAAACCATCACCCTCGAACTTGGCGCAGAAGCCTTCAACGTCTTCAATCGCCATCGTTATTTTGGACCAGAAACGAACTTTGCGAATACCGGCGGGTTCGGCTTCTCCGGTGTGGTGGACAACGCGGAAGTCTACGCGCCGCGTGTTGTTCAAATCCGCGCGCGGGTCTTCTTTTAGTCCTGTTGTTCTGGAGTCGTGCGGCGCGGGAAAAGTTGTCAGGACTTTCCCGCGCCGTTCGCTTTTTTTGAAGCCGCCGCACTATGTTCGCCCTGCGGAGCATGATGTCCACATCGTTCAGCCTATTCACGCGCATCTTGACGACGGCCATCTGCGTCGTCGGGTTGGGCTGCCACGCCGACGCTGCCCACGCGTCGAACTACCCGCAACGAGAACGCGGCGCGTCGCCCCGCAGCGATCAATCAGTTCAATTAACCGACGCCGGGATCGCAGCCCTTGAGCGCGGCGATCAAGTTGCCGCGCGAGAGCTTTTCCAGCGCGCCCTCAAAGCCAATCCGCGAAACGAGGCGGCGCATACCTATCTGGGCATCATCGCCGACCGCGCGGGCGCGCTCGTCGAAGCCGAGCAACACTTCGCCGCCGCCGCCCGCCACGCCCCTGCATCGCCTGCCGCGCACAACAATCACGGCGCGGTTCTGCTCCGGCTCGGACGCACCGCACAGGCCGCCGCACAATTCGAGGCTTCGCTCCGCCTGGACCCGAAGCAGCCGAGCGCGCTCGTCAATCTGGCGCAGATACGCTTTGCGAGCGGCACGCCTGAAGCCCTGCGCGCCGCACGCGAGTTGTTCGAGCGCGCCCATGCCATCGCCCCGGAGGCCGAAGTCTCCCGCGCTCTGGTTGTCATCGCGCTACGTCTCGGCGAGCGGCAGAAGGCGGTCGAAAACTTCCGCGTGTACGCAGCCGCGCTCGGCGAGGCAAAGAGCGAAGTCGTCAAACCCGCCGCCCGTGCCGAACTCGGCGCGGCGCTCTTTGAAGCCGGACTCTTTGAAGAAGCCCTCGCTGAACTGAGCGCAGCCGTCGCGCTCGACCCTGCAAACGCCGATGCGGTTCTCTGGCTGGCCTTGACCCAGCGCGAGCGCAAAGATATCGCCGCTGCCGGGCGCACGCTCGAAGCGGCCATCGCGCGCGGCATCGAAACGCCTGCGCTCTACGCCGCGCTCGCAGAGGTCTATGAAGCGAGCGGGCATATCGAGAACGCGATCCCCGCGATGCGTCTCGCCATCGAACGCGACCCGCAGAACGAAGCCTATCGCTTTCGTTACGGCATGCTCCTCACCGATACGAAGGCTCCCGCCGCCGCCATCATCCGTCTACAGGAATCGCTTACGCTCTTTCCCCGTTCATCGAAGCTATGGTTTGCGCTCGGCGTCGCACAGGCGGCGAGCGATAAATATGATGAGGCCGCGCGCTCGTTCGACCGTGCGCTTGAGTTTGAACCGCGCTTTGCTCCCGCGCTCGCCTACCTCGGCATGACGCATGCCCAGCAAGGCCGTTTCGGTGAAGCCGTCGCACTCTACGAACGCGCCCTCGCCATCAACGATCAACTGGCCGCCGCACACTACCTGCTGGCCGACGCGATGCTCCAGCAACAGGGCGCGGATAACGCTCGACTTGAGCGACATCTGACCCGTTCCGTCGAACTCGACCCCGCCTTTCTTCCGGCTCGACTCGCGCTGGCAAAACTTTACCTGCGCACGGAGCGCGCCACAGAGGCCGTCGCCCAACTTGAACGCATCGTCGCCGCCGACCCGGCGCAGGCCGACGCTCAGTATCAACTCGGCCAGGCTTATCGAAGGCTGAAGCGGATGACGGAAGCGCAAACCGCGCTCGCCGCCTTCAAACGGCTCAGCGAGACACAGCGCACGCAGTCGCAAGAGGGGCAGAAGGAGATCGCGCGGCGTCTGGCTAACGTGCGATTCTAAAATCACGGGGAGAACCGTTCGTGTCCAAATCTATCAATCTGTATTTAGCCGCCCTGCTCGTTTGCTGCTTTGGAGTGTCAACGGCGCGCGCGCAACCGCCCGCACCGGCGGACAAGAAAGATGCGGGCGCACAAACCGCCGCCCCGGCGCAAACTCCCGCCCTCGATGCATGGGGCGACACGTTCGATGGCAACCAACTGGATGCGAGTAAATGGGAGCCGTTCAGTTTTCAGGGAGTGAGCGGCGGCAGAGTTAAAGTCGAAGGCGGCGAACTGCGTATGCGCGGGATGCACGAATCGCGCGCCGGAGTCCGTAGTAAGAGAAGTTTTACGAGCGACCGCTTCATTGTCGAGGGCACGGTCAGGAAGGTCAGCCCGTCTCTGCCCGCGCCGGGGGAGCAGGGTTTGCCGCTCGGCTCAGCCGTCCTCAATATTATGTTCGACGGGTCTGGACGCAACCGCATCGAGTGGCTGCTCACCAGCGAGGGCACATTCCAGGCATGGTCGGTGGTGGACGGCGTCGGCGAGCGTCTCGACAACCGCAATCTGGCAACCAAGATCAAGAACCCGACGCTTGCCGTCGTGCGGCGCGGCGATGAATTTCTCTTCATCATCAACGCGCCGGGACAACCCGCCGAAGCCGCGCAGGTTGCGGTCACGAAGTCCATCAGGGACATGCCGCGCTCTTTCCGCGTCATGCTCTACGGCTTCAGCAGTTCGGAAAACAACTGGGACTCCGTGCGCGTGGTGACGACGAAGTAAACAGGTCGAAGATGAAGCACACTTTGAGAGACAACATCAGAGGCGGACGGAAAAATGTCCGGGTGTGGCTTCTCGCCTGCGCACTGCTCTCCGCCGCGCTCGCCGTCGCGCAGGAGACGCGCAATCAAGATTCCGCAAACCGTGCGACGCAAACTCACGCGGCGCAAACTTATACGAATCCCGTCTACGACGCAGACTTCCCCGACCCGACCGTCATCCGCGCCACCGACGGCCTCTTCTACGCTTACGCCACGCAGGCAGAGGCGGCGGGCAAGACGCTCAACATTCAGGTCGCACGCTCGCGCGATCTCGTCCGCTGGGAGTTGCTCGGCGATGCGTTGCCCACGAAACCCGTCTGGGCAAACCAGACGCAGAAGTTCTGGGCACCGCACGTCAGCCAGCACGGCGACACCTTTTACCTCTACTACTCTGCCGACCCGAACACGCTCACGGGCTTGTGCCTCGCCGTCGCTACCGCCAAACAACCGCAGGGACCCTTCACGGACATCGGTAAGCCTTTGAAGTGCGGCAAGTCGTTCGTCAACATCGACCCGATGGCCTTCGACGATCCGCGCACGGGCAAGCGTCTGCTCTACTGGGGTTCGGGCTTCGAGCCTCTGCGTGTGCAGGAGTTGGCCGCCGACCGCGTGAGTTTCAAACCGGGAAGCGAAGCGCGCGAAGTCGTCTCGCCCATCAAGACCGAAGACCCGGCCAACTATCAACGGCTCATCGAAGGCGCGTGGGTCACCTATCGCGGAGGCTTCTACTATCTCTTCTTCTCCGGCGACAACTGCTGCGGCGACAAAGCGCACTACGCCGTGATGGTCGCGCGCTCGCGCTCCGCCCTCGGCCCTTTTGAGACGCTGGCCGAAGCGACCGGAGAACCGCAAAGCGTCATCCTCGAACTCAACACGCGCTTTCTCGCGCCCGGCCACAATTCCGTCATCCGCGATGCGGCGGGCGACGATTGGATCATCTATCACGCGATTGACACGAACCAGCGCAACATGAAGGCCATCGAGGGCGACCGCGACGTGCGCCGCATCATGCTGCTCGACCGCCTCGTCTATCGAAAGGGCTGGCCGCGCGTCGAATGGGGCAGCCCTTCGACGCTGCCGAAGCGTGCGCCCGCCGTCTCAGCGGCGGCGCGTTGAAGCGGCGGGATAAATGGGAAACGTGAACCGACTAAAACGTCACCTCCGGATCACGGCAAGCCTCGTGCTGCTGCTCTTCGTCGTCGTCGCCGTCCCGGCGCGGGCGCAGGAGGAGGGGAGCGTCAAACTGGAAGGCGGCTGGCAGTTTCTCGCAGACCGCGCGGGCACGCTGAAATTTAACGACGCGACGCGCGCAGGCGGTTGGCGCAACGCGCGCGTAGGGCTGTCATGGAACGCGCAGTTCGCCGATTTGCGCGACTACATGGGCGTCGGCTGGTATCGCACGAGTCTTGATGTGCCGGAGTTGAAGGAGGGGCGGCGCGCGCTTCTCAGGTTCGGCGCGGTAGATTATTTCAGCGAGGTTTATGTCAACGGCAGGCAGGTCGGCACGCACGAAGGCGGCTATACGCCTTTCGAGTTCGACGTGACGCAGGCCGTGCGTGCGGGGCGAAACGAACTCGTCGTGCGCGTCGTCGATCCGCCGATGGATGAGCGCGAGGGGCGCGCGCGTTTTCCCGGCATGCTCTACAACGAAATCCC
>DASWNS010000357.1:0-12636 GCA_036399115.1 Pyrinomonadaceae bacterium
AACCGCGCCGCTCCTGCGGCACTTCGAGCGGCACCTGATAGGTTGAACCGCCCACGCGACGCGACTTGACTTCGACCTGCGGGCGCACGTTATCAATCGCGCGCTTGAAAGCCTTAAGCGGGTCTTCGCCCACTTTGTCGCCGAGTTGGAGCAGCGAGTTATAAAAAATCTTCTCGGCGGTGGACTTCTTGCCGCCTTCCATCAAGCCGTTGATGAACTTCGTGACCAGCGGGCTGTTATAGACCGGGTCGGGCATCACATCGCGTCTGTCGACAACTCTTCTTCTTGGCATAATTAGTCTCAACGATGAACGCTGAATGATGAACCCTTCTTCAGTTCATCGTTCCGCGTTCATACTTCAAACTTTATTTCTTACCCTTTGCGCCGCCCTTCGCGCCTGCGCCTGCTGCCGCGCCGCCCTTCGGACGTTTCGCGCCATACTTGGAGCGTCCCTGCTTGCGGTCGGCCACGCCGACGGAATCGAGCGTGCCGCGAATGACGTGATAACGCACGCCCGGCAGATCCTTCACACGACCGCCGCGAATGAGCACAATCGAGTGCTCCTGCAAGTTGTGGCCGACGCCGGGGATGTAGGTCGTCACTTCGATCCCGTTGGTCAGGCGGACGCGTGCCACCTTGCGCAGAGCCGAGTTCGGTTTCTTCGGCGTTTGCGTGTAGACGCGCGTGCAGACGCCGCGCCTTTGCGGCGACGATTGCAGAGCGGGGCTGGCCGTCTTGTACTTCACTTCCTGGCGGCCTTTGCGAACAAGTTGGTTGATTGTCGGCACTGCTGATTTAGTCCTTTTCGTGCTTCCCGCTACGGGGAAGTTTCTTAAAGCGCAAAAGACTCCGAATCCTGCCTCTAACCGGAACTCGTCCGGCAGTCAGCGCAAGAAGCGGCGGCCTCTATTGATTTAATTAAATCTGCGGGATGTTCTGTCTAGCGTTTCCGAAGAAACGGGTGTGGATCATGGCTTTCCCACGAGCCAAAATGTTTCTCTGTGGCGTCGCCTATCCCGAAGGAAAGGAGTGAGGCGCAAACTAAAACCGCGCCATTTTTCGCGTGCTACGCGCTGGAATCCGCACGGTTTCTAACCCTTAACCGTACGGCGCGCAAGCATTTACGCCACAATAATTATCAAGTGGCTGTCTCAACAACAGACAGCCCGGCAACGCCTCCACACCGACAGAACCTACTTGAGCGCTGCACACTTGGGAAATGGACTGTAGTCCAAACCGGAGATTGTACGGATCGGCACAGAGTCTGTCAAGTTGCGGAAAGAGGCTGCATTGTATGGCTCGAAAATCCGCGATATAAGCGTGGGGACACAAGCGGAAAGAGAAAGGGCGACACCAGATAGAGCGTCGCCCTTTTACTATTTTCCCTAGGAATATGGTCTAACGCGGTTCGTGAACCTTCAAACTGTTCTTCAACTCTCTCACATCGGATCGCAGTTCCAGCACGTCTTCATTAAGCACGCTGATTTTATTCTCCACCTTTTTTAGACGGGTATCTATCTGAACAAATCCGTCGCGCATCTCATCACGTAAGGGTATTAGCCCATGCGCCACCACATCAAGACGTTCTAAGACCGTTTCTATCGTCGGCCTCGTGTCGTACTTTTCTTCGATGTTTTTGGTGGGCTCGTCGCTCATGGAGAAAGTCTAGCAGAAATGCGCAGGAATGTGCAGGGTTAGAGCGTCACGGTTACTTCTTGCCATGTGCGGCAGACGCGCGCTTGATTCCTTCGTGCTTCGTTGGGCTTGGTAGCTTCTCTGGCAGGTCTAGCTCGTCGTCAATCAGCACATCCACCCAGACGCCTGCCGCTCGCGCATACTCCAACAAGACCGGAAGTGGCGGTTCGCTTGTTCCGACCTCATAGGCAGACACAGTAGTCCGGGAAAGCTTGTCACTAATTCCTAACCGTTGAAGCATTCCGTCTTGTGAGAGTTCAAGCGCGAGGCGGATTTGTATCAACTTCTCCGGTAGTCTTGCGGGTTTCGGACGAGGCACGCGCGCCATCAGAATGCACCTCCTGATGGAACGCTATTCAGTTCAGGCTTGTGCCTAGCCAGAAATGTGGCTAAAATTAACTCGCGTTCAGTTGTCGCCAAGAAGATGCAGCTATCGTGCTTCGTGGCGACGCTCATCACTCGTGAGTGGGTGAGGGTGAGCTATTCAATGCGACCGTTGCCAGTAGTTTTCAAAGACTCGAACGTGAGCAAGATACCACAAGATGAACCTCACAATCCTCTATGTCGAAGATAGTAAGTTTGTCGCGGATGCTGTCAAAGAGACGTTGGAAGATGCAGGTTGGCGGGTGGAGACGTGCGCGGACGGCTTTGTGGCTTTGTTCTTGATTAAGAGCGAAAGACGCTATGACTTGATTCTCTTAGATAACGAACTGCCTAACTTGAGCGGGATGGAACTGACACGCAGAACGCGCGAGTTGCCACATCGCAAAGGCATGCCGATCATCATGCTCTCCGCAAGTGAGTGTGTGCGGGATGCGCTGCTCGCGGGTGCGGATGTGTTTCTCAGGAAGCCCCAAGATATAGGCAAGATTGTCGAGACGGTGGCGCGCTTGCTCGCCGCCCGCACGGGAGGGTCGCGCAAGATGTTTAAAAGGTGAACGAGAAAAGAGCAAGGGCGTCTCCATTCGTGGAGACGCCCTTGCTCTTGGTTGGTCTATGAAATGGAAGAGGCGGTTTTACTCGTCGTCTTCGTCAATGGCGGCGTCGCCGTCGCCCGCTGCTGCCGCGACGACCGTTGGCCGTGTGGCGGGCACGGGTGTTGCGACATCTACGCCGCCGGTGATCTCCGGCAGATCGTCGAGGCCGCCGCGCTCGATGTGTGCGGCGTGCTCAACCGTCTCGTCGCGGTCAACCGTGACGTTGCGGTAGAACTCCATGCCCGTTCCCGCAGGGATGAGCCGACCCATGATGACGTTCTCTTTGAGGCCGCGCAGGTAGTCTATGCGCCCTGAGATCGCCGCTTCGGTCAGGACACGTGTAGTCTCCTGGAACGAAGCCGCCGAGATGAACGAATCGGTCGAGAGCGACGCCTTCGTGATGCCGAGCAGCAGGGGTTCGGCTTTCGCCTGTTCGCCGCCGTCAGCCTCGGCCACGCGTGCGTTCTCGTCCGTGAAGCGGAAGCGGTCAACCTGTTCGTCGAGGAGAAACTCGGTGTCGCCGACTTCGCGAATCTTCACCCAGCGCAACATCTGACGGACAATCACTTCGATGTGCTTGTCGTTGATGTTCACGCCTTGCAGGCGATAGACCTCTTGAATCTCGTTGACGATGTACTCCTGCAAACGATTCATACCCAAAACGCGCAAGATGTCGTGCGGGTTCAGGGGGCCGTCCATCAGGGCTTCACCGGCGCGGACGCGGTCGCCTTCCTGCACGTTGATGTGCGTGCCGCGCGGGATGTCGTACTCGCGCTCTTCGCCGTCGTTGCCGACGACGATGAGTTTGCGTTTGCCCTTGGCGATAGGACCGAGTTTGATGATGCCGTCAATCTCGGACATGATGGCCGTCTCGCGGGGTTTACGCGCTTCGAACAACTCCACGACGCGGGGCAGACCGCCCGTGATGTCTTTCGTCTTCGTCGTCTCGCGCGGAATCTTCGCGATCACGTCGCCCGGTTCAACCTCGTCGCCGTCGCCGACCATGAGGTTGGCGCGCACGGGCATCTGGTAAGTCTTCAGGATCTTGTTTGCGCTCAGGCTGCGAATTTCAAAGCGCGGCTGCTTCTTCTCGTCGGGCGAATCTTTGACGACGAGACGCGACTGGCCTGTGACCTCGTCCACCTCTTCGTCAACCGTGACGCCTTCCTTCAAGTCCTGATACTTAATCTTACCCGCCACTTCCGTAAGAATCGCGAAGGTGAACGGGTCCCATGTCGCCAGCAGTTGATCCTGCTTGACGCGCTGCCCTTCTTCGACGTGCAGGTGCGCGCCGTAGACGATCTGGAAGCGCGCCACTTCACGGTTGCGCTCGTCGTGAATGGTGAGCGCGCCGTTGCGGTTCATGGCGATGATCTCGCCCTTGCGGTTTTTGACGGTCTGGAGTTCGACGTAATGAATCGTGCCGTCAGTGCGCGCTTCGTGCTTCGAAGACTCTTCGAGACGCGCCGTGCCGCCGATGTGGAACGTGCGCATCGTGAGCTGCGTGCCCGGCTCGCCGATGGATTGCGCGGCGATGACGCCGACCGCTTCGCCGATGTCCACGGGGCGACCCGTCGCCAGATTGCGCCCGTAACACTTGATGCAGACGCCGCGCCGCGACTCGCACGTCAGCACCGAACGGATGCGTACGCGCTGCACGCCGGAGCGTTGAATCTCCGCCGCCACGTCTTCGTTGATCTCCGCGCCCGTCTCCACGATGATGCGTCCCTCTACGGGATCGATCACGTCGTCCAGAGCCGTGCGCCCGACGATGCGGTCGCGCAGAGACTCGATCTCTTCGCCGCCTTCGACGATGGCCGTCGAAGAGATGCCGCGCAGCGTGCCGCAGTCGGGTTCGCTGATGATCACGTCCTGCGCCACGTCAACGAGGCGACGCGTGAGATAACCGGAGTCGGCTGTCTTCAAGGCCGTGTCCGCCAGACCTTTGCGCGCGCCGTGCGTCGAGATGAAGTATTGCAAGACGTTCAAGCCTTCGCGGAAGTTTGAACGAATCGGCGTCTCGATGATCTCGCCCGAAGGCTTTGCCATCAAACCGCGCATGCCTGCGAGTTGTCGAATCTGCTGCGCCGTACCGCGCGCGCCGGAATCCGACATGATCAGGATAGGGTTGAGTTCGTTCAAGTCCTTCTCGCGCTTGTCCATCGCCTTGAACATCTCTTTGGCGACCTTGTCGGTGACTTCCGACCAGATGGCGATGACCTTGTTGTAACGCTCGCCGTTCGTGATCACGCCGTCGCGATACTGCTTGTCAACTTCGATCACGTCCGTATCGGCCTGACCGACGAGCACACGCTTCGCATCGGGCGTGACGAGATCGTCAATGCCGATGGAGATGCCTGCGCGCGTGGCGTAGTTGAAGCCGAGCGTCTTCAGATCGTCGAGCATCTTCACCGTCATCTCGTGGCCGAGACGCAGGTGGCAATAGTTGACGATGGCGGTCAAGCCCTTCTTCTTGAGCGTGCCGTTGATGTAAGGCAGACCCGCAGGGATCGAATCGTTGAAGATGACGCGACCGACCGTGGTGTTGATGACGCGACGCACGTTCTCCTGCACGGTCGCGCGCATGATGTCCTGCGTGTCGTGCTCCTGCGTGAGATCGATGAGGTCGCCCGCGAGGCGCAGTTTGATCGGCGTCTGCGTGGTGACTTCTTTGGCGTCGAGCGCGAGCAACACTTCGTCCGTGTTGGCGAAGACGCGTCCCTCGCCTTTTGAACCGGCGCGGTCGCGCGTCAGGTAGTAGCAACCGAGCACGATGTCCTGCGAGGGCACGGCGATGGGTTGCCCCGACGCAGGGCTAAGGATGTTATTCGAGGCGAGCATCAAGACCGCCGCTTCGATCTGCGCTTCGGGCGAGAGCGGGATGTGGACGGCCATCTGGTCGCCGTCGAAGTCCGCGTTGAACGCCGTGCAGACGAGCGGGTGAATCTTGATCGCTTTGCCCTCTACCAGCACCGGCTCGAATGCCTGTATGCCGAGACGGTGCAAAGTCGGAGCGCGGTTCAAAAGCACAGGGTGCTCGCGGATCACCTCTTCGAGAATGTCCCACACGACCGGCTCCTGCCTGTCCACCATCTCGCGCGCCTGCTTGATGGTCGCGGCATATTGCTGCTTCTCAAGCTGGTTGTAGATGAACGGCTTGAACAATTCCAGAGCCATCTTCTTCGGCAGGCCGCATTGATGAAGTTTCAACTCGGGACCGACGACGATAACGGAGCGACCCGAATAATCTACGCGCTTGCCGAGCAGGTTTTGACGGAAGCGTCCCTGCTTGCCCTTCAAGGTGTCCGAGAGAGACTTGAGCGGGCGGTTGTTCACGCCGCGCAGCACGCGACCGCGACGACCGTTATCGAAGAGCGCGTCAACCGCTTCCTGCAACATGCGCTTCTCGTTGCGCACGATGACTTCGGGCGCGCGCAGTTCCATCAACTTCTTCAGACGGTTGTTGCGGTTGATGACGCGCCGGTAGAGATCGTTCAAATCGGACGTGGCAAAGCGTCCGCCGTCGAGAGGCACGAGCGGGCGAAGCTCGGGCGGAATGACCGGGATCACGTCGAGGATCATCCAGTTCGGTTGATTGCCCGACTTGCGGAACGAAGTGACGACCTTCAGCCGCTTCGAATATTTCAGTTTCTTCTGCTGCGAAGTCTCGTCCTTCATCTTCACGCGCAGGTCAACGGAGAGTTCTTCGATGTTGACCATCGCGAGCAGTTCCTTGATCGCCTCCGCGCCCATCTTGGCGACGAACGCGCCGGGGAAGTCGCGCATCAGTTCGCGGTAACGCTCGTCCGTCAAAAGCTCTCGCTCTTTGACGGGAGCATCACCCGGATCGATGACGATGTACGACTCGAAATAGAGCACCTTTTCAAGTTCGCGCAGAGGAATGTCTAACAAGTGGCCGATGCGCGAAGGCAAGCCCTTGAAGAACCAGACGTGCGAGCAAGGTGAGGCGAGTTCGATGTGGCCGAGCCGTTCGCGGCGCACTTTCGCCTGCGTCACTTCCACGCCGCACTTGTCGCAGATCACCCCCCGATGCTTCATGCGCTTGTACTTGCCGCACAGGCATTCCCAGTCAGTCACAGGGCCGAAGATGCGCGCACAAAACAGGCCGTCGCGTTCGGGCTTGAACGTGCGATAGTTGATCGTCTCCGGCTTCGTCACTTCGCCGTGCGACCATTGCCTGATCTTCTCCGGCGACGCGAGCGAAATGCGAATCGCTTCGAAGTCGGGCGCGAGTTGCGTTTTTTCTTGCTGGAATCGAAACACGTTTTATCTCCTAGTAAGCAGTCAGCCGGTAAACAAACAACAGTTATTAAAGCGATTGGCGGTGAACGCGTGAGCCGTGATACAGGCTAAAACTGCTTTCGGCTCCACGCGTTCACTGCTTACTTTTACTAACCTTCCGTGCCGCCGAGCAGCGCGACGACCGGTTTGCCCGCGCCGTCCGAGGTTTCGTCGGGCGTCGCGTTGCGGTCGATGAGTTCAACGTCGAGGCAGAGCGATTGCAGTTCGCGCACGAGGACGTTGAAGGATTCGGGCACGCCGGGGTTGAAATCGGCTTCGCCTTTGACGATGGCCTCATAAATCTTCGAGCGTCCGGCCACGTCGTCCGACTTGGCCGTCAACAACTCTTGAAGAATGTGCGCCGCGCCGTAGGCTTCCAAAGCCCAGACCTCCATTTCGCCGAAACGCTGGCCGCCAAACTGCGCCTTGCCGCCCAGAGGCTGCTGCGTGATCAGGCTGTACGGTCCAATCGAGCGCGCGTGAATCTTATCGTCCACGAGGTGCGAGAGTTTGAGCATGTAGATGTAACCAATGGTCACTTTCTGCTCGAACGCCTCGCCCGATAGACCGTCGTAGAGCACGGTCTTGCCCGAATCGCCTACGATGTCCGGCAACCCCTGCTCGCGCAAGGAGGCGGTCGCTTCCTGCAACTTCTGCTTGATCTCAGGCTCGGTCGCGCCGTCGAACACGGGCGTCGCAAAGTGGACGCCGAGCACGCGCGCCGCCCAGCCTAAGTGAGTCTCCAGAATCTGACCCACGTTCATGCGCGAAGGCACGCCGAGCGGGTTCAGCACGATGTCTACGGGCGTGCCGTCCGGCAGGTACGGCATGTCCTCTTCGGGCAGGATGCGCGCGATAACGCCCTTGTTACCGTGGCGTCCGGCCATCTTGTCGCCGACCGAGAGTTTGCGTTTCATCGCGATGAAGACTTTGACCATCTTGATCACGCCGGGGGCGAGTTCGTCGCCCTGTCGCAACTTCGAAATCTTGTCTTCGTAGATGTCCGTCAGAATTTTGACCTGACGTTCCGTGCGATCTTCGTACTCTTTAACTTCCGCCGCCACGTCAACGCGCGTCGAAGTCAACTGCGCTTTGCGCAGCGCCTTCGCGTCGATGCCCGCGAGCATCTCGCGCGTGATCGTCTCGTTCTTCGGAATGCGGACTTCCTTATCGACGGTTAGATCGGCGGCGAGCTTGCGTCCTTCAAAGAGTTCGTAGATGCGCTGGTCGCGCTGTTCGCGCAGGATGCGCATCTCGTCTTCGAGGTCGCGCCGCAGGCGATTCTCTTCCTCTTCCTCAATCGCCATCGAACGCTGGTCGCGCTCCTGACCTTTGCGCGTGAAGACCTGCACGTCAACCACCGTGCCGTCGATGCCCGGAGGACACTGCAACGACGCATCTTTCACGTCGCCGGCCTTCTCGCCGAAGATCGCGCGCAGGAGTTTCTCTTCCGCCGTCAGTTGCGTCTCGCCCTTCGGCGTCACTTTGCCGACGAGGATCGAGCCGGGCTTGACCTGTGCGCCGATGCGGATGATGCCGCTCTCGTCGAGGTCGCGCAGCATGTTCTCGCCGACGTTCGGGATGTCGCGCGTGATCTCTTCGGGTCCGAGTTTCGTATCGCGCGCCTCAATCTCCAACTCTTCGATGTGGATCGAAGTGTAGTAGTCGTCTTTGACGAGACGCTCGGAGACGAGGATGGCGTCCTCGAAGTTGTAGCCGCGCCACGGCATGAAGGCGACGAGCACGTTGCGCCCGAGCGCGAGTTCGCCCTTGTCCGTGCAGGGACCATCTGCGATGACCTGCCCCTTCTCCACGCGCTCGCCGATGTTGACGATGGGGCGTTGATTGATGCAGGTGTTCTGGTTCGAGCGTTTGAACTTGGTGAGCGTGTAGATGTCCGCCGTCACCTCGCGCGAGATCGTGCCGTCAACGTTGTGATCGGCTTTGACGATGATGCGCTCGGAATCCACGTAGTCCACCACGCCGTCGCGCCTTGCGGCGACGACTGCGCCCGAATCGCGCGCCGTCACGCGCTCCATCCCCGTGCCGATGTACGGGGCTTCGGCGCGCAGGAGCGGCACCGATTGGCGTTGCATGTTCGACCCCATCAGCGCGCGGTTCGCGTCGTCGTTCTCCAGGAACGGGATGAGCGAAGCGGCGACGGAGACGAGTTGTTTCGGTGAAACGTCAACGTAGACGATGTCGTCGCGCATGGCGAGAATGAACTCGCCCGCTTTGCGCGCGGCGTTGCGCTCGTTGATGATGTTGCCGTCGGCGTCGAGTTCGATGTTGGCCTGCCCGACGACGTATTTGTCCTCTTCCCACGCCGTCAGGTAGAAGGGGTAAGGCTCGTAGTCGGCCTTTTTGCCTTCTGCGCCGATGCGCTTGTTGGCTTTCTCGATCTCTTCCTGATGGACGTGATCGCCCGGTTTGAACTTCGTGTCGCCGCCGTTGATCACACGCACGTATTCGACCACGCGGCCATGCTCGACCTTGCGGTAAGGCGACTCGATGAAGCCGAATTCGTTGATGCGCGCAAAGCACGAGAGCGACGAGATGAGGCCGATGTTCGGCCCTTCAGGCGTCTCAATCGGGCAGATGCGCCCGTAGTGCGTCGGGTGCACGTCGCGCACTTCGAAGCCCGCGCGCTCGCGGGAGAGGCCGCCGGGTCCGAGCGCGGAGAGACGACGCTTGTGCGTGATCTCCGAGAGCGGGTTCGTCTGATCCATGAACTGCGAGAGTTGCGACGAGCCGAAGAATTCGCGCACGGCAGCCGTCACGGGCTTCGCGTTGATCAGATCGCGCGGCATCGTCGTCTGCATCTCCTGCTGGATCGACATCTTCTCTTTGATGGCGCGTTCCATGCGGACGAGGCCGATGCGGAACTGGTTCTCAAGGAGTTCGCCGACGGCGCGGACGCGACGATTGCCGAGATGGTCAATGTCGTCTGACATGAACTCGCTCGGATTGCGCCGCATCTTCAAAAGATAGGAGATGACCTGCACGAAATCGCTCGCCGAGAGAAGCGGGTCGGCGATGCGGTCGCGCTCGGGGCGTCCCATCTTGATGTTGAACTTCAACCTGCCGACGCGCGAGAGGTCGAACTTGCGGTCGTCGAAGAACATGCCTTCGAAGAGCCGGTAAGAAGTCTGCACGGTGGGCGGGTCGCCGGGGCGCATCTTGCGGTAGATTTCGAGCAGCGCGTCAACCGGCTTGTTGATCACGTCCTTCTTCAAGGTCAAAGAGAGCACCGAGCCGAGGTCGTCGCGTTCGGGGAAGAAGACGGAGAAGTTCTGGACGCCCGACTCCGCAATCTCCTGCAACTTCGCAGGGTTGATCTCGGTGTTGGCTTCGAGCAAGACCTCGCCCGTCTCCATGTTCACCACGTCGGCGATGGCATACGCGCCCTCGAACTGCTGCGTGTCAACTTCGACCTCTTTGACGTGGCCTTTGCGCAGATCACGGAGCGCGGAGGCGGTCACTTTCTTTCCGGCGCGCGTCACGGGTTCGCTGTGGCCGCGCACCTTGAGATCGTTGTCAACCTTCATGCCGATGAGATTGCTCGCGCCTTCTTCGGCGACCTGTATAAAGAGACGCCCGCCTTCGACCCGCACTTCGTCCACCGTGTAGAAGGCGCGCAGGATGTCCTCGTCGGAGTAGCCCGCGTTCTTCACGGCCTCTTCGAGTTGGCCGTCCGTGTGAAACGCTTTCGGGTCAAACTGCGGGTTGAGCCAGATGCCCAGAGCGCGCAGGAAGATCGAAGCGAGAAACTTGCGCTTGCGGTCGATGCGTACGTAGAGCAGGTTCTTCTGGTCGTATTCGAACTCGACCCACGAGCCGCGATACGGAATCACCTTCGCCAGATAGACGGGCGACTTCTCGAAGAAGACGCCGGGCGAGCGATGGAGTTGCGAAACGATGACGCGCTCCGTGCCGTTGATGATGAAAGTGCCGTTATCGGTCATCAACGGAATTTCGCCGAAGAAGACTTCCTCTTCTTTGATGTCGCGGATGGACTTCGCACCCGTCTCCGGGTCAACGTCGAAGACGGTCAGGCGAATCTTCACCTTGAGGGGCACGCTGTAGGTCATGCCGCGCTCCTGACACTCCTGCTGGTCGTGCTTGTGCTTGAGGCCGACAGGCTCGCCGCAGTTGTCGCAGAGTTGCGGGCGCACGGCATTGAACGTGCCGCAGTTGTGGCAGAGCGACTCGCCGGGCACGAGCGGGTCAACTTTGACGAGCGTGCCGCAATTCTTACAGTTGGCGCGCAGGTAACGCAGACCTTCGAGGCGACCGCATTTGCACTGCCAGTTGCCGATGTGGTATTCGACGAAATCGAGTTCCGCCGTGCCGCGAAAATCCGAGATCGGGAAGACCGAACGAAAGACGGCTTGCAAGCCGGTCGGCTCGCGCTCTTCCGAAAGCAAGTCCATCTGGAGAAAACGGTTGTAGGAATCGCGCTGAATCTCGATCAAATTCGGGATGCGCGCCGCTGTCTTGATCTTCGAGAAGTCGTGCCGTGTGGGCGGTTGGCTCAGGCGGCGACCATGGCCGCTTGCGCTCGCTTGAAGCGGATTTGCAGACATCTTTATTATTCCTTTAGTGACAAATAACGGGCAGGCGGCGACAGGTCAGAACAGCTTCCGGGTTTTCTGTCTTATCACGCACGCCCGTCATTTTTTGCCCTTTTCGATAGAGACGACAAAACGCAGCCAGAGCACACAAGTCTCTGACCGCTTCGATAAAAGTTTAGCGGTTGATTTTTCTCAAACTGACTGTGAGAGTATCGCCAACGCCTCAATACTCCCTTACCTTAGCCGCTCGGCGGCTCAACTGTCAATCAGACAGTGACAAGTGACAGGTGACGAGTGACAAGTTAAAACGAAAAGCTTCTCTTTCGCTCGTCACTTGTCACTCGTCACTCGTCACTGTTTTTACTTCACTTCGACGGTTGCGCCCGCGTCCGCCAATTTCTGGCGAATCGCTTCGGCCTCGTCCTTCGTCACGCCCTCTTTAACGGCCTTCGGAGCGGCTTCGACCAAATCTTTGGCCTCTTTCAGCCCGAGCGCCGTGATCTCGCGGACGACCTTGATGACGTTGATCTTGTTGCCGCCGGCGGCTTGCAGGATCACGTCAAACTCGGTCTTCTCTTCGACGGGAGCCGCCGCGTCGCCACCGCCGCCCGCCGCCGGAGCCGCCGCCACCGCCGCAGCAGCAGCCGAGACGCCAAACACAGTCTCCAACTCTTTGACGAGTTCCGAGGCTTCCAGAAGGGTCATGCCCTTCAAATAATCGATCACTTCTTCTCTAGTTGCCATGATAACTAATTAACCTCCTCAAGGGTTCTGCTTGTTGTGTTCCTCGTTTATGGTTCGCAGCAGGAGAACCCACGGGACACTCTCTTCCGTTCGTTGCATCCGAACTTCCGCAAGCGTCCGAGCCACAGAGGACGACCTGACAAATCGCCCCGCCCGTTTTAACCGCGTCCAGCTGACCCTACGCGAGATTTGAAATCACAAATCTCAAAATCGAATTTCTCACTAGGCAGCTTCCCCGCCGCCCTTTTGCTCGCCGATCTGTTTAACGACAATCGCCAGATTGCGCGGCACGGCTGAGAGCACCGTGACCAGACGCTGCGCCTGGCAATTGATCAGGAACATGA
>DASWNS010000358.1:0-3909 GCA_036399115.1 Pyrinomonadaceae bacterium
CGGGGAGAGGGAGATTTGGATGGCTGAATTGGTTCATCGTCCGAGGAGGCTCAGGAGGCGGGAGGCTTTGCGTGCGTTGGTGCGTGAGGCGCGTCTGGCGCGTGAGGACCTGGTGCTGCCGCTGTTTGCGTGTGGGGGCGAGGGCGTGCGACGCGAAATCTCTTCGATGCCGGGGGTTTTCAATTTGTCTGTGGACGAGGTGGTGCGCGAGGCGTCGAGGGCTTTTGACGTGGGCGTGCCCGCGATCATTCTGTTCGGGTTGCCGGAGACGAAGGATGAGACGGCGACGGGCGCGTATGCGCGCGACGGGGTGGTGCAGGCGGCCATTCGTGCGGTGCGCCGGGCTGTGCCGGAGATGGTCGTAATCGCAGACACGTGTTTGTGCGAGTACACTTCGCACGGCCATTGCGGCGTGGTGCGCGAAGGCGAGTTGTTGAACGACGAGACGCTGGAACTGCTGGCGCAGACGGCGGTGAGCCAGGCGGAGGCGGGCGCGGATATTGTCGCGCCGTCGGCGATGATGGACGGGCAGGTCGGCGCGATCCGCGAGGCGCTCGACGGCGCGGGGCTAGACCAAGTTGCGATTATGTCTTATGCGGTGAAGTACGCATCGGCTTTTTATGGTCCGTTTCGGGAGGCGGCGGCGAGCGCGCCCGCGTTCGGCGACCGCCGCTCCTACCAGATGGACGCGGCCAATGCGCGCGAGGCGATGCGCGAGGCCGAACTCGACTACGCAGAGGGCGCGGACTTCCTGATGGTCAAACCCGCGACCGCTTATCTGGACATCCTGCGGATGGTGCGCGACCGTTTCGATCTGCCGCTCGCCGCCTATCACGTGTCGGGCGAGTACGCGATGATCAAGGCCGCCGCCGCGCGCGGATGGATTGACGAACAGCGCGTGATGATGGAAACCCTGACCAGCATCCGCCGCGCCGGAGCCGACCTCATCATCACTTACTACGCGCAGGACGCGGCACGCCTACTGAGATAGAGAATGATGAATGAGGAACGATGAAGGAGAAGAGAGAATACAGGAGTCAGACGAAAGAGACGCGCGCGTTTTATTCTGACTCCTGAATTCTGAATTCTGACTCCTGCTTTTCATTCCTCGTTCACCGTTCCGCCTTCAACGCTTTTCTTTATCTCACTTCCACTTCGATTGGTTTAGCGTCGCGGTTGTGGTCGTCTGTGGGGAAGTTGGAGAGGTTGAGGCCGAAAGGTTTGTCGGCATCGAGTTCGACGACGAAACGGATGGAGAGCGGGCGACCGCGTGCGGCCTCGGCGCGCGGTCGTAGCGAGTCCACGCGCCACTCCTGAATAATCGTCTGTTGCGGTTTCTCCACGGTGACGAGGCGCGAGCCGCAGTTCGTCCCGTTGATGTAGAGCGTGACGCGCGTGCCGTCGTAGCGCCCGCCCGCTTCGACGGGCAACACGGGCTGCAAGTGCGCGCGCACGTTGATCTCTCCGACCTGCCGCCAGTCTTCCCTGCCCGGCACGACGTATTCGAAGAAGCCCACGCCCGTGCCCCACACGTAACCGCTGCCTCCGCCCATCTTCTCGAAGCGACCGCGCATGGCCTGTTCCGGCAGGAAGCGATAGAGCAGGCCGCCGCCGGGCATCGGATTCGTGATCGCTGGACGCGCGCCCTCGTCGCTCGCGGAACGCGTGAAGGCGAACTGGCGCGGGATCAGATGCCGGGATGCGTCGAGCGTCACGGGCGGAGGTTCTGCGTGTTGCGCGTTGGCGAAGAGCGCGGAGCCGCGCGCAATCTCGGCGCGCACGGTTTCATCGCGGGCGTCGGTGTAGGTGATGCCGTAGCCGCGTCTGGGGTCGGGCGTGAGAATCCAGAAGATCGCGCCCGCCGCGCCGTTCTGCGCGGAGTGTTGGAAATAGGCTCGATACCATTCGGCCTGCGAGACGCCTTCGTAGCCCTCCACCCCCATGCCGAACTCGCCCATCACGAAAGGCTTGTTGAGCGAGAACGAAGCCGCCGCGCGATTCTCTATGAACTCGCCGAACGCCTGCGTCGTGGTGACGAACGTGTCGTGATCGTCGCGCGGGTAGTTGTGCACATCCGCAAAATCGACGTGCGGGAGGCGGTGCTCTTCGAGCCACGCGCGCCGCTCGAAGGCCGAGCGATAGCCCCAGGTGCCGGGCGTCAACAGGTGATTCGGATCGAGCGACTTCACGTAACGGCTCATCTCCTCGACCCACGCGCGCCGCTCCTGCCAGCGACCGGGAAGCCCCTGCGCTTCGTTCATCAACTCGTAAGCGAAGATCGTCGGGTCGTCGCGGTAGAGCACGCCCGTCACGGTGTTGCGGCGCGTGACGATGCGTTCGACGTGCTGACGATAGAGGCGACGCGCCTCTTCGTTAGTATAAAAGAGCATCGCCCGTTCGATGTTGATGCCGAAGGGGTGCGCCTCGTCCGCCGCGTCGGCGATGCCCGCCCAGCGCAGGTATTGCGTGACGCCGCCCGTATCGCGCCACCAGTTGACGAGGCAGAGTTGGACGCGCAGGTTGCGGCGCGCGGCTTCGGCGAGCACGCGGTCGAGATGGACGAAGGCTTCTTCGTTCCAATCGTCGGGCGCGCGGCGAAAAGGGTGCGTGCGCGGCCAGTCGTCGCGGTCGCGCCCGACGGGGAGCACGCCGTCTTTCTCGGTTCCCTCGCCGTAAGCCCAGACGCGCACGACGCCGAGGCCGAGACGTTCCGCTTCCGCCAGCGTCTCCGGCATCCGCGCGCGGTCTTCATCGCGATACATGACGGCGACGTTTGCGCCCGCGAAGCGAAAGGGTTGTCGGTCGAGAACGAAGCGCGTGCCGCTCGTCGTGACGAAATGAGGCGGCACGGTCTTGGGTCGCGCGGCAGGCTCGCGCACCGTCAGGATGATGGCTGCGCCGATGACGAAGGCGAGCACCAGAAAAAAGAAGTTTTGTTTCAATGCGAAAAGTGAGCTTTCTAAAATTGATTTACCGAAACGAGACGGAAGCGCACGGGGAGTTTCAAGGGCGTGGATTGGTCAGCCGGAGGAAACCGATGATGGCCGAGATACTGCCGAGCACTAAGAAGAGGGGCGAGAACGCACCGAAGCTGATCACCTTCTCCGGGTCGGTTTCCGTCATGCCGAACAGGGAGACGGCGAGCAGGTGCAGATTGAAGCCGAGCAGGCAGAGGCAACTGAACGCGAACCAGCGCGTGGAAGGTCCGAACGCACGCGCACGCGCGAAACCGAGGATGGCCGCGATCAGCCAACCGAGCAGCGAGCCGACGAATAAGATCAAAAAGACGATGACTGTGAGCGACGTGCCGAAGCGCGGCGTGCCTTGCACCCACGCGGCGAGCACAGGGAGAGTTGAAGTGATCAGCATTCGTTTTTTTTTCCTTCGTTGGCCGACCGCCGGAAGAGAGCCGACACAAGAAAAGCGCCGTTCGCGCGGAGCCTGTTGCTACAGCCACACGTTCGCGAACGGCGTCGAAGTTTTCATGTCTGACAGCGACAGCGCGTGCTGGCTCTGTCCGGCGTTTCGCGTGTTCCTACTCCGACGCGCGATGCGTTAGTTTCCCGACCGACGCCGGGAATCAACGCGCCCGCGCGCACTCTTCTCGCTCATGCGGCGACCAAGCGTTCGCCGCCTCCACTCACAGCTTACGTGATGTGAATTTCCTCTTCCTTGTTGACGTGCCGCACGAAGTAGAGCAGCGCACAGATGCAGGCCACGATTGCCAGTCCGATGGCATACCACAGCCAGTTCTTGTTGCCTTCGACGCCGGGCGATCTCAAAAACTTCACGAAGTAATAGAGCGCGCCCACGCTGGCGATGACTCCCACCACCCAGTAGAGAATGTCCAGAATACGATTCATGTTTGACCCTCCGGCGTTTGTTGTTAATCGAAATGATGGCTAGCGA
>DASWNS010000359.1:0-12695 GCA_036399115.1 Pyrinomonadaceae bacterium
CGTGGACCGCGGCATCATCGGTCGCTCCGAGAAGATGCAGGCCATCTTCCAACTCCTCGATCAAGTTGCGCCCGCGCGCTCCACCGTGCTCATCACGGGCGAGTCCGGCACGGGCAAAGAGATTCTCGCACGCGCCATCCACGATCAAAGCCCGCGCGCCGCGAAGGCTTTCATGCCCGTCAACTCTTCAAACATTCCTTCAGACCTTTTAGAGTCAGAACTCTTCGGCCACACGCGCGGCGCGTTTACCGGCGCGGTGGCCGCCAAGAAGGGACTCTTTGAAGTGGCCGACGGCGGCTCGGTCTTTCTCGACGAGATCGGAAACATCCCGCCGGAGACTCAGGCGCGGCTGCTGCGCGTGATACAGGAACGCGAGTTCACCCCGCTCGGCGACACGACGGCCAGACGCGTCGATGTGCGCATCATCGCCGCCACCAACATCGATCTTAAGGAAGCCGTCCGTCAGGGAACTTTCCGCGAGGACTTATATTACCGGCTCGCCGTCGTGCCTATCGAACTGCCCCCCTTGCGCGAACGGCGCGAAGACATCCTCCCGCTCGCGCAGCATTTCATACGCAAGTATAACGAAGAGAACGCGCGCCACATCTCCGATCAACTCGCGCCCGACGTGCTCGCCTTGATGGAGGATTACACGTGGCCGGGCAACGTGCGCGAACTGGAAAATGTGATGGAGCGCGCCGTCGTCATCGCGCCGACCAACGAAGTGACGTGTCAATGTCTGCCGACGGAGATTTGCGAGCCGCAGAAGTCGCTCGGCGCGAGCACCAGCCCTTCGGCGGCGGGCGTGGATGTCGGGCGCGGCATAGATTTTTACGACGAAGTGCGCCGCTTTGAAGTTGACCTCATCCGCCGCGCCCTCAAACAGACCGGCGGCCACCAATCCCGCGCCGCCCGTCTCCTTGGCATGAACGCGACGACGCTCAACTCCAAGATCAAGACCTACAACATACAGTTGCGCGCCTGAAACCCCTCGCCTTTGCAACGAACTCTGACGCGCAGCGGGCGCGAGCATTTGAAGGGAGATTGACGAATGGCTGACTCCAGGGCGACGGGCGCGCGTGCAGAAGTTTGGCCTGCCCTGCCCCTCGAAGAATGGAAAGACACCTACGCGACGCTGCACATGTATACGCAGATCGTGGGCAAGATTCGGCTCGTGCAAAGCCCGCCCATCAACCACTGGTGGCAGGTGCCGCTCTACGTCTCCGCGCGCGGGTTGACGACGACCGCCATCCCGCACGGGACGCGAAACTTCGAGATCGAGTTCGACTTCATCGAGCACCGACTCGTCATCCGCACGAGCGAAGGCGAGACGCGCAACCTCCCGCTCGCCGCGCGCCCGGTGGGCGACTTTTACCGCACGTTGATGGCGACACTTGCCGCGCTCGGCCTCGAAGTTAAAATCCGCGCGATACCCGACGAACTGCCGAACCCCATTCCCTTCGCGGAAGACTACGAACACGCTTCATACGACGCCGAATACGTGCAGCGTCTCTGGCGCATCCTCACGCAGACTGACAGGGTGCTCAAGGAGTTTCGTTCGCGCTTCATCGGGAAGGTGAGTCCCGTACATTTCTTCTGGGGGAGTTTCGATCTGGCCGTCACGCGTTTTTCCGGACGCCCTGCGCCGCAGCGAGAGGGAGCGGATTCCATCACACGCGAAGCCTACTCGCACGAAGTCATCAGTCACGGCTTCTGGCCGGGCAGCGGCAACATTGAGATGCCCGCTTTCTACTCCTACACCGCGCCCGAACCCGCAGGCTTGCCGCAGGCCGCGATTCGTCCCGGCAGCGCGTTCTATAACCCCCCGACCGGCGGGTTCATCCTGCCCTACGACGACGTGCGGCAGGCCGACGAACCGGAGCAAGTGTTGATGGAGTTTCTGCAAAGCACCTACGAGGCGGGCGCGAACCTCGCCGGGTGGGAGCGCGCCGCTCTGGAACGAACGTCTTCGTAACGTGTTAATTCTGCCCGTCCGACCGTGAGGCTGGCGGCGAGGCTCCGCTCCAAAAGCAGAACTTACAACACCGGGTCGCGCTCTCAACCGACGCCAACTCCCGACAGCACAAAGCCCGCGACGCTTGGAAGTCATAGCTTCCGAGCGTCGCGGGCTTTCTTCGAGTTACTTTACCGCTTGGTTTAAGCGCGAACGAGCATCACGCGGACGGGTTGGGAGAGTGCGTTCGGCGCGATCTCTAAAGTCTGCGTCCGGTAGCCCGCCGCCTTGACGACGAGTTTCAGTTTGCCGACATGCAAGGGCGGGAGGACGGCCACGCCGTTCGCGTCCGAACTGTTCCACGTTTCGCAGACGAAACCGCCGGGACGCTGCGATGTGAGCTTGGCTTGCGCGCCTTTGATGGCTTGCCCCTGCGCATCTGTGACGCGCAGATCAAGTCGCCCGAGTCCGTCGGGACGCGTCGGCGCATGCCCGCGATTTTGAATACCTGCGCCCGTCTGAGCCATGCCCGGAGTTGCGCCGAAAAGTGACAGAGAAATAGCTAAGGCGAGAAACAGTTTTCGCGTCATTTATTCAAAAACTCCTGATTTTATAAGTGTTTAGCTCACGGGGGGCGTCGGGGAATTAGATGTGCGAGGGCGTGCAAAGTTGCCTGTCGAAGAGCATGTTTCGACGCGCCGCACGCTATCTCCGACCCGCGCCGTAAATTGCGTCTGACGCGTCGTAGCGGATGCTCAACTGTTGCCCGTCCGCCCTGTGAGGCTGGCGACGACGGCAATGAGTTCGGCTGGCTCAATCGGTTTCGGGACGTGCACCTGAAAGCCCGCCGTAAGCGCGCGGACGCGATCTTCCACGCGCGCGTAGGCCGTCAGCGCGATGGCCGGGATTCTCCCCGCGCGTCCCGTCTCCAACGCGCGCAGTTTTCCGATCAGCTCGTAGCCGTCCTCTTCGGGCATCCCGATGTCGCTGATGAGCACGTCCGGCTTGGTCTGCGCGATGGATTCCAACGCCTCCGCCACAGACCCGGCGGTCATCACTTCCGAGCCGCACCCTTCGAGCACTTTGCGCAGCAGCCCGCGCGTGTCCGCTTCATCGTCAACGACGAGAACGCGCAAGCCTTCGAGCGAAGGAGGGCAATCGAAGGAGGCGTCGTCTCCTCCGGCGGTCGGGTGCCTCCAGCGCGCGCCATCGCCCGCGTCGCTCCTCCGGCGCGTAGCCATCAGAGGCAACTGCACGATGAAGGTTGCGCCCTGCCCTTCGCCCACGCTCTCCACGCTGACCGCCCCGCCGTGCAGTTCGACGAGTTGACGAACGATTGAGAGTCCTAAGCCCAAACCGCCCTGCCTGCGCGTCGTCGTGCCGTCAGCCTGCCGGAAACGGTCGAAGACGTGCGGCAGAAACTCCGCGCTGATGCCCTTGCCCGTATCGCTCACCGTGATCTCGACGTGCGAGTTGATGCGGGCGAGCATGACCTGCACGCGCCCGCCTTTCGGCGTGAACTTGATGGCGTTCGAGACGAGATTCCAGACGACCTGCTGCAAGCGGTCTGTGTCGCCGGAGACTGGACCGGCCTGCGGGTCGAGCAGCGGTTGGAGACGTATCGCACGCGCCTCCGCCGTCGGGCGCAGCGAATCAATCACCGCTTCGATCACCGACGCGAGATCGACTACGCGCACATCCAGACGCAGTTTTCCCGTGATGATGCGCGAGATGTCGAGCAGGTCGTCAATGAGTTTGGTTTGCGCGCGTGCGTTGCGCTCGACTATTTCCAGGGCGTGCGAGAAGTCGGATTCTTTGAGGGTGTTGCTGCGGAGCAGTTGCGCCCAACCGAGGATGGCAGTCATCGGCGTGCGGAGTTCGTGCGACATGGTGGCGAGAAACTCGTCCTTCGTGCGGTTGGCGGCCTCGGCTTCCGCCAGCAGCAGGGCGCGTTCTTCTTCGGCGCGCTTTTGTGCCAGCAGGTGCTCACGCACTTCATACTGGCGGCGGCGCGCACGCAGAGATGCATGGAGCGCGCTCACGAGCGTAATGATGCGCGTCGGGCGTTCGACGATGGTGACGTTTCCGGCCTCGCCGAGAGTTTTCAGGACGCGCAGATTGACGGCGGAGTTTTCGCCGCCGCTCGTCAGCAGGACGAGCGGAAAGTCTGACCAGGGAGGCTGTTCGGCCAACGCTTCGACCAGACATTTCAAAGCCGTCGTCGTCAGAGCCTCTTCCGTGATAAAGGCCGCGCCCGCGCCTTCGGACATCTTCCGGCAAAAATCATTGATGTCGCTGCACGCCTCTGTCCCGACGCCCGCCTCGCCGAGCACTTTGCTGATCATCTGCGCGTCCCGGCCTGTGGGCGCAAGGAGCAGCACGCGCTCGTCCGCGCCCACGGCGGAACTAGTCGTCGGCATCCGTTTCCTCCAAACGCGACGCGGCCTGTTTGCTGTAGGTCGGCACGCCCGTCAGCACGCCCTGAAAATCGTTGAGCGGTTGCCCGACCTTGATCCCTTCGGACGAGAGCTGCATCTCGCGGATCGTGTTCTCGTGATAGCCCGTGCGTTTCTTGACGACCGAGATGGCGCGGCGCACCGCGCCCCTCGACTCGAAGAAGCGTAACATCAACACCGTGTCGGCCAGATAACTGACATCGACCGGAGTGCCCATGTTGCTGCCCATGAAGCCGTGTTGCGCCAGAACGAGAAGCGTCACCACGCCCTGCCGGTTGAGATAGCTGAGCAACTCGTGCATTTGCACCGTGAGGAAACGCTCGTCGGGCATGGCCTGCATGTAGCCGTTCAAACTGTCGATGACGACGACGCGCGCTCTGTCCCGGTCTACGGCCTGACGCACGTAATACGCAAACTCGCCGGGCGACAGTTCCGCCGGATCGACCTGCCGGAGGCTCATGCGTCCCGACTTGACCTGCTCGGACATTTCTCTGCCGAGTCCTGAAGCGCGCGAGAGGTAAGTTTGCAAGCCTTCGTCGAAGAGGAAAGAGGCGGCGTGCTCGCCACGTTCGGCGGCGGCGGCGGCAAACTGTGCCGCAATCGAAGACTTGCCCGAACCCGCCGGACCGAGCACGAGCGTACTCGTGCCCCGGTTGAGTCCGCCGCCCAGAAGCGCGTCCAGTTCCGCGACGCCGCTCGTCACCATCTCGGGCGCAAACTGCTGCTGGTGTTCCGACGCGACGAGGCGCGGGTAGACCACCACTCCGCCCGTCTCAATCTTGAAATCGTGAAAGCCG
This sequence comes from Pyrinomonadaceae bacterium, assembly GCA_036399115.1. Classification (GTDB taxonomy): domain Bacteria; phylum Acidobacteriota; class Blastocatellia; order Pyrinomonadales; family Pyrinomonadaceae; genus JAIVJZ01. Next base: position 5,208 of record DASWNS010000359.1, read on the forward strand.
CCGCGATAGGTGCTGCCGCGAAGTTTGGCGATGCGCAGGCGACGCCTCTCCGCGCCGTAATCCAAAGCCAGATGCTCCAGTTCGACGACGCCGTGCGCGATTGATTGCACCTGCAAGTCGCTAGCCGTCGAGGTGCGGTCGTCCAGAAGCATGACGGTGCATTGCCGCCCCGCGAAGTATTGTTTGAGCGCGAGAATCTGCCGCCGGTAGCGCAGCGGGTCGCGCGCGAGCAGGCGCATCTCCGAGAGCGAATCGAAGACGACGCGGCGCGGCTGGATGCGTCCCACCTCTTCGAGCACCGCGTTCGTCGTCTCGCCGAGTTCCACTTCCGAAGGGTGGAAGATCGTGTACTGCATCTCGGTCTTCAGACTGTCTTCGGAGGGAACCAACTCGTAGATGCTCATACCATCGAGCGACCAGCCGTGCGAAGCGGCGACGGCCTTGATCTCTTCTTTGGTTTCCGAGAGCGTGACGTAGAGCACCGGTTCGCCCTGCGCCGCGCCTTCGAGCAGAAACTTGAGCGCAAGCGTGGTCTTGCCCGTGCCCGGATCGCCCTCGATCAGGTACAGGTGATTGGGCGGAAAGCCGCCCTCCAGAATACTGTCGAAACCGACGCTCCCCGTCCCTAGTCTCGCGGTCACGGCGGAAGTCTCCGCGCGCGAATTGTCAGCAGCATTGTCTCTTGTGTTCACTAAGGCTCCCGCTAGTTTGATAATCTGATAGTCTGATAGTCTTCGCACGCGATATGCGCGCCGGAGAGAGCGCATTTATAAATGGCTTGAGCGCATGATAGGGTAGCACGGCTCCGCCGCAAACTGTTACATGTTGACACCCTGAACCCACGGACAAGCTATGAACAGGACTCTCGACGTAGTTGAACAGATCACGGAAGGCGAGGCGCGTTTCGAGCGCGTGCGGCGCGTAGCGGGACTCGCGCTCGCGCCCGCCATCTTCATCCTTCTGCTGCTCCTGCCTTTGCCCGCTCTCAAGCCGGAGGCGCACAGGCTGGCGGCGGTGATGGCGGCGGTCGTCGTTCTGTGGGTGACGGAGGCTCTGCCTTTGCCCGTCACTGCGCTGCTCGGCGCGGCGGCGTGCGTCGTGATGCGGGTCGCTCCGGCGAGGGACGTTTTCGCGCCGTTTGCCGATCCGTTGATGTTTCTCTTCATCGGGTCGTTCATCATCGCGCGGGCGATCTTTTTGCACCGGCTGGACCGGCGGCTCGCCTTCGGCGTGCTCTCGATCAAGTGGGTGGGGGCGCGTCCCGGCAGGATTCTCGTGGCCTTCGGCGCGGTGACGGCCTTCATCTCCGCGTGGATTTCCAACACGGCGACAACCGCGATGATGTTCGCTATCGGCATGGCGATCCTCGCCTTCCTCTTCGACAACGAGCGCGAGGGCGGCAGCCCGATCAACCGCCGCTACGCGACCGGCTTGATGCTGATGACCGCTTTTGCCGCCTCCATCGGCGGACTCGCCACGCCCATCGGCACGCCGCCCAACGTCATCGGCCTCGGCTTCATACGCCAACTCGTCGGCATCGAGTTTCCCTTCTTCAAGTGGGCGATGATCGGCGTGCCCGTGGTCATCATTCTCTTTCTCTATCTCAGTTTTTATCTGAACGCGTTGTGCCGCGCGGGCGTGCGCGAGATCGAAGGCAGCCGCGAGATGCTGCTGCGCGAGCGTTCGCGTCTGGGCGCGTGGACGCGCGGGCAGAAATCAACGCTCGTCGCTTTTCTCGCCACCGTCGCGCTCTGGATCGTGCCCGGCCTCATCGCGCTCTTCGCGGGAGATCAAAGTGCGATCTATCAGGCGGTGAACCGGCGCGTGCCGGAAGCGGTGGCGGCGGTGGTGGGCGCGTCGCTGTTGTTTCTCTTGCCGGGCGACGGGCGCGGCGAGCGCGCGATCACCTGGGACGAGGCGGTGAAGATTGACTGGGGCGTAGTGCTCCTCTATGGCGGCGGCTTCGCGCTCGGCGTGCTCTCGTTTCAGACGGGGCTGGCCGAAGCCATCGGCTACGGCCTGACGAAGCACCTGCCCATTAGCGGCGGCCTCTCGCTTCTCTTCGTTTCGACGCTCGTGGCGACGCTCACCTCGGAGGCGACTTCAAACACGGCTTCGGCCAACATGGTCGTGCCCGTCGTTATAGCCATCTCGCGCGCGGCGGGCGCAGACCCGCTCGAACCCGCACTCGGCGCGACGATGGGCGCGAGCCTCGGCTTCATGCTGCCCGTCTCCACGCCCTGCAACGCCATCGTCTATGGTTCGGGCTACATCCCGCTCGGTCGCATGATTCGCTACGGCCTGCTGCTCGATGTGGTCGGCGTTGTCGTCATCGTCGCGGTCGTCCGGCTCCTCGTGCCGTTCCTCCGTTGAGGACTTTAAACTCTGAAACCGGCGGACAGCCCTTCAACCCTTTCCGGCTTCCTTTGCGTCTCCGGCGTGAAAACTACAACTCACGCAGAGAAGCAAAGAGATTAGAGAGAAGTCTTGCCAGCGGCTCTGAAAGTTTGGATAGTTGGATGAACTTATGGAACGAATCGTCTTTCTGGATCGCAACACGCTGAGGGCGAAAATCAGGCCGCCCGCCTTCGCGCACGAGTGGCGCGAGTATGGCGCGACGCGCGCGGAGGAAGTGGTTGAGCGTCTTGAAGCGGCGAGCATCGCCATCGTCAACAAGGTCGAGATCAGAGACGCGCACCTCGCGCAGTTGCCCGCGCTTCGTCTGATCGCGGTCGCGGCGACGGGCACGGATAACATTGACCTCAAGAGTTGCCGCGAGCGCGGCGTCGCCGTCTCGAACGTGCGCGGCTACGCGGCGGGCACGCTCCCGGAGCACGTCTTCATGCTGATGCTCGCGCTCCGGCGCAATCTCGTCAGCTATCGAACGGACGTGCGCGCCGGACGCTGGCAGCGCGCAGAAGGTTTCTGCCTGCTCGACCACCCGATCCGCGATCTGCACGAAAGCACGCTCGGCATCATCGGTTACGGCGCGCTCGGTCGTGCGGTCGAACAACTCGCGCGCGCCTTCCGTATGCACACGCTCATCGCCGAACACAAAGGCGCACAGCACACGCGCGCCGGGCGCACCCCTTTTGCAGAGGTCTTGCGCACGAGCGACATCGTTACGCTGCACACGCCGCTCACGGCAGAGACACGCCATCTCATCGGCGCGCCGGAACTCGCTTTAATGAAACCGTCGGCCTTGTTGATCAACTGCGCGCGGGGCGGGATATTGGACGAGGCCGCGCTCGTCGAAGCGTTGCAGGCGGGCGTCATCGCGGGGGCGGGCGTGGATGTCTTGAGCCGCGAACCGCCGCGCGAGGGCAACCCGCTCCTCGAACTCGACTTGCCTAACTTGATCGTCACGCCCCACGTCGCATGGGCCAGCCTCGAAGCGATGCAGACGCTCGCCGATCAACTGATAGAGAACATCGAAGCGTTTATAAAACAGCGACGAGTGACGAGTGGCGAGTGACAGGTGGCGAGATAAAAAAAGTAAATCGTGAATCGTCAATCGTGAATGGAAGAAAGCAGGTCTTCTCTATTCATGACTGACGATTCACGATTCAGGTCTTCCCTAACTTGTCACGCGTCCCTATTGTTCGTCGTGATGTTCGGCGGTGTAGAGGCGGAGAATTTCCTGTCCCTGACGCGAGCGCGGGTCGATGGTGCGGAGGTGCTTGCGCCCCTGCATCTCCCAGAGCGCGGTCACCTGCCCGTCTTTTTCGACGGCGTGATAGGTGATCTCTTCCGTGCTTTCGGGAGCGGCGGCCTCTCCTGCGGGCGCCGCTCCGCTTGCTTCGCTGCCGCCGGTTTGTCCGTCCGGCGTAGCTTCCGCCGCGCCTAATGCGTTCTCGTTTTCTGCCATAGTCGTTCCTCTCAAAAATTGATCTTAATTAGCTTGTTTGTTGTGCGCGAATTGTGGCACAGACCGAGCGGGCGTGTCCACCGCTACACAAAGCAAAGGATGAGGGATGAGGGATGAGGGATGAATCGGAAAAGCACTCAACTCGCTTGAATGCTCTTCTTAATTCATCCCTTATCCCTTTTTCAATCGTTCGCCGGGGAGAAGAAACAGAAGAGCAGCGTGACGGATTGACCTTCGGGCAACGTCTCGCGCCAGTGCGTGAACTCCGAGCCGCGATAGAGCACGGCGTCGCCGATCTCCAGACGCACTTCCTCCGTGCGCCCTTCAACTTCCAGATTGATCGGCCACGCGCTTGCTCTCTCCAACTCCGGTTCGGCATCCACGACTAGCGAGAGATTCCAGACGTACTGTGGCTGATCCTTGTGCCGACGCAAAAACGCACCCGGTTGATAGACCGAAACCTGACAATGCGAAGGCCGGACGGGCGCGGGCGTGATGCGATTCACGAGCGCGTTGATCTGTTGTTGCACGAAGCGCGAACTCTCTTCGTCGTAGGTCGAGCGGCGGTTGTGCGCGTAATGTTTGTTGCTGCTCGCCTTGAGATGCCCGCGCGCGTCGAGCGCGCGAAAGTATGTGCGCAAGGCCGCGAGTTGGAGCGGGTGGATGATCTTGCGGAGCACAGCATGTTGCCGGGTTTGCAGACAGGAGCGTAACTCCTCGCAGGCGCGCTGCCAGCGTTTCGCACGCTCTTCCGCTTCGCCGGGCGCGAGCAGGATTTGCGCTGACGCGAAGAGCCGCGCCGTCTCCGTTTCGAGTTCGGAGGGCGCGCTCGCGCCCGCTTCGAGTCGGCGGACGAGTTCCGCTTGCGCGGGGCTGAGCCAGTAGGGAGCGAGGACTTGTGTGCCCGCGTCCTCAACCCAGAGCAGCGGTCGCTCCGGCGAAAAACGGTCGAGAAACGGAAGGCGCGCGGCAAAGCGAGCGGGCAACTCGTCGCCGGTTTGCAGGGCGATGCGTGAATTGAGTGTGAGCGATTCGAGCGGCGTCGTTTCCGCACAGCCTTCGCGCTCGACACGTTCGCGATAAGGGATCAGGCGGCGAGACGAATCATCGAGCGGGCACGCGAAGTAGATTTCATCGGAAGCAAAATTTTCACCAACGTCGTCGCCGCTCGCAGCAACCGTGCTCGCTTCAACCGTGACTGCGTCGTCTGCCGTCTGCGCCGACTCGTCGCCCGCCGCGCCCGTCGCACGTTCGCGCGCCGCTGCTGCTGCAACGTCGCGGAGCGCGCCGCCTTCGTAGAGACGAAAGAGCGTGGCAATGGCCGCCACGCGGTCTGCGGATGCGACGCGTGCGCCGAGTTGTTTGATCGCGGCGGCGACCGTGAGCGGCGCGGAGAACATTTCGAGGATCGAGAGCGCGTGCAGACCGCACTTGATCAACTTGCCCTCCACAGACACCTGCACTTCGTTGCTCGAATTGATCGAGAGACGAAGATAGGGGCAACGCTTGAGGACGGTTTCGGGGTTGAGTCTCATTCAGCTCTGTTCGTCGAGATTGCGCACGAGGTTAACGTAGTCGCCACGGTCGAAGCCGTTGGCGCGGAAGTAGTCTATGAGGTCGCCGTCGTTCCAGTTGACGATGGTGTTGACAACCGAGACGTTGGCGCGGCGGAAACTCTCACAGAGCGCGTCCATGAGCGCGCTGCTCACGCCCCGGTTGTGATAGGACGGATCGACGCCGATCACTTCGAGCCAGCCCGCGAGCTTCGCGCCGAACTCCCAGCCGCGCACGTCGCCCATCACGAAGCCGACGACGCGCCCGCCATGCTCCGCGACGAGACAGGTCGTAGGCGAGCGACCGATGTAGTCGGCGGCCTTCGTCTCGTAGTAAGCGGCGTGGGGCTTGCCCGTGATCTTTTCGTTGATGCGCAGCAGTTCGTCTATGTCGCGCACGGTCATGCGGCGCACTTTGATGTCTTTCATACGTCTGGCTCGAAACGCCCTGTGCCGCCGCACTCCGCCGAAGACGCGCGTGGCGACCTTGCGTACGAGGCGCGGTTTGAACGAACGCCGGATGATGTTGCGATACGTTTCGTGGCCGGAGACGGCATCGAAGAGCGCATCGTACATCAACGGGTCAACTTTGCCGACATCGATCATCGGGTCGAGAAAGACGCGCGCGCCCGCGAGCATCAGGCGACGGACGGCGACGCCGTAAGCGTAATCGCCGAAGAGATCGCGGCACGCGCGCGCGTAGCGTGCGCCCGCCTCGCGCGAGACGCCGTGTTCCAGCATCGTCTCCGCCGCACGCAGACCCGTGATGATCGCCGTCGAAATACCTTTGCCTTTGAAGGGGCGCAGCCACCCCGTCGCGTCGCCGACGAGCGCGTAGCGATGGCCGTATGCGCCGCGCGCGGGCGCGGAAGGGAAGCGGCCTTCGTAATAGTTGATCGCGCGTTCATCGAAAGCGGGGAGCAATGCTCGCACTTCCGGTAGTTGTAAAAACTGGTCGAGGTCGGACGAAGAGACGCGTTCGCCCGCGATGTTGATGAGGATGTGATCGCCTTTCGGCGTGACCGCACCGAACTCTATGCGCGGGCAGCGCGGCGGCAGGAGAAACGCGTGGACGATGTGGCCGAGCTTCTCGCCCTGAAAGCCGTGCCCCGCCTCGATGGTCGTCAGGTAACTCTTCAACCACTTCGAAGGGCGCACGAAGCCACGCGCGCCCCTGCCTCTCCCCGTCACCTCTTCAAAGACCGAGAGCATCGCCTCGTCCAACCCGAACGCGCCGACCACCGCATCGGCGCGCTCGTAATGCGATTCGCTATAGACGCGCACCTCGTCGAGTTCGCCTTCGCGCACAAACTCAACGCCCGTCACGCGCGATCCGACGACTTCCGCTCCGAGCGCACGCGCTTGATCTAACAGGAAGCGGTCGAACTCCGCGCGTTCGACGGCGTAAGTCGCCTGCCCGTGTCCGGCCTCGGAAGCGTGTGCGCCGTGCCCCATGAGGAGCACGTTTTCGCGTGCGCCGTGCAGGCGGTAGCCGAAAATCTGTCGCTTGATGAGCGTGCGCGGAAGATGCACGTCGAGGTCGCGCGCCAGCACTTCTTCGATGGGCGGCGAGAGCACGCCCACGCATTGATTGGCGTGGACGTTGAAATCCTTGCCCTCGAAGATGAGCACGCGCAGGCGTAGAGAACGCGCCTGTGCGCCCTGCAACAACTTGATGGCGCACGCCGCCCCGCCCGGCCCCCCGCCGATAATTACGACCGTCGAACCGTCCTGTAAACGGCAATCACGCAAAAAGTTTTTCCTTGAAAGTTTTTCCTTGCGAGGTGCGCTTGCTGTCCGAAGTGCGTCTGCCGCCGCTGCGTCGCGCCCGAAAACAGGGACGCCATCTTATCGCGTGCGACGCGGGCGCGGAAATTTACCTGCCAGTCTATTCGCCGTATCTTCCGCGCGCCTGATACGTCCCAAACTGTGAGCAAACGCACCCGCTGCACTATATCGAAAGTTTACCCGCGCGTAGGACTTTTGGCCGATGCGGCGCACACGCCGCCTTCGTTATACTCCGTGCTCCTAAGTTTAGGAACATTAGGCCAACAGACATTCAACCAA
>DASWNS010000360.1:0-1785 GCA_036399115.1 Pyrinomonadaceae bacterium
CGGCTCGGCTCGCCGCTCGTGATGCTGTCGGCCTGCGAGACGGGACTCGGGCGCGAGCGGCGCGGCGAAGGCGTCATCGGGTTGACGCGCGCCTTCATGTACGCGGGCGCGCCCACCGTCGGCGTTAGCCTCTGGTCTGTCGGCGATCAATCAACCGCCGTCTTGATGCCGGAGTTTTACAGGCGTCTGCTCGCGGGCGGGGGAAGCGCGCCCTCCGCCGCGATGCGCGCCTCGCAACTCTCCATGATCGCGGGCAAGAAATACAGCGCGCCTTTCTACTGGTCGCCCTTCGTTCTCGTAGGCGATTGGCGATAGCCGCAGGGCGGGTGCAGCGACGAAGACGAAAACGCTCGATAGCGCATCGTGAATATTTCGAGAGATAGAGTTTCGGAGTAAACTAAACTACGCTGTGAAAGCATCTCAGGCCGTGCGCGTGAAGGAAACTGCGGCGCACTTTCGGAGTCGAAGATTACGGGCGCACCTCGCGCAATTGAGATAGAATTGCCGCCTCTTTGTGCTCTCCCGGACGAGCCTGCCGGATGAGAAATCATTCTTCAATGATGAGAGAAGGAGAAGAAATGGCGAAAATGTTGATGTCAGCGAGCCGCGCTTTGGTCGCCGCCGTGTTGTGCTTCGTCGTGTTAGGCGCGGGAGCGCACGCGGCGCACGCACAGCAGCAGCCGTCCGCGCAAAAGAATCCCCCGAAGAAGAAGAAGTTGCCGCCGGGCGCGAAGGGCTTCGAGCAGTTTGCCAATCGAGACGCCTCGGACAAGTTGGTGACGGGCGGAGCGACGCGCAGCGGGTGTCTGACCTACGAAGAGATGCTCCTCTGCGGCGCACATCAGTTCGAGGAGGGAAAGATTAAAGAGGCTGTCGATCTGTTCACGCGAGCCAGCGCCTTGAAGCCCGAACAGTTCCGACCGCAATACAGCCTCGGCCAGATTTACGAGTCGCAGGGGAAATACAGAGAGGCCACAGCCGCCTACAAGCGCGCCGCCGCCCTCAAGATTGACGAGGGCATGGGCGATACGCAGATCGATCTGATGAGCGCGTCCTTCAACCTCGCCAACGTCTATGCGTTGATGAACGAGCACGCACAGGCCATTAGCACCTTGCGGGAAGTGATCCGCCGCCTGCCCGAAGCCTACACGCCGCACTACAATCTCGGACTCTCGCTCGCCGCGCTCGGTAAACACCGCGAAGCCGTCAACGCGTTCAGGGACGCGACGAGGATCAAGGCCGACTACGCGGACGCTTACTACAACATGGGTCTGGCTCACACCAAACTCGAAGAGTGGCCGCAGGCCGTCGAAGCTTTCAGGAAAGCGCTCGAACACAATCCCGACTACGCGCAGGCGCGCTACAATCTCGGACTCGTCTATTACCTGTTGGACGATCAGAGATCGTTGGCAGCCGAAGTGGAAGCCCTGCAAAAGACGAAGCCCGAACTGGCGAGGGAACTCGCCAAGCTAAACGGCAAATAGCGGCTTCGTCAAACTCGAATTAACGGCGCGCTGCGCTTTACGGCAGCAGCCACACCCACATCGTCCCTGCCCGGTGAAAGTCTGAAATGATTTCGCCGGACACGGGCGATGTTGTTGTTACCGGCGCGAGCCGTGCGTCAATCGCGGGGCGAATTTTCGGAGTGGCGGGGAGGTTGCGCCGTGGGGTATATTCGACGGCATCGAGATTCCCCCGTTAGTTGTAGCGACTTAATGAAATCATAGAAGAGGAACGCAAATGAGAAACAGAGCATTGCGCGCGGTGCATGCCCTTGCCCTCCAT
>DASWNS010000361.1:0-2392 GCA_036399115.1 Pyrinomonadaceae bacterium
GTACCACTTATTGCCGTGCAGCTCCGACAGTTCGACGGCGCGTTCCAGATATTTTCCGGCCTCTTCCAGTTCGCCGCGCAGCATCAACAGTTCGCCGAGCGAATCGAGGATCATTGTCTGCTCGCCGCGTTTGTCCGTCTCGGAGGCGAGCGTGAGCGCACGCTCCAGAGCCTCCTGCGCGCGATTCCATTCGCCGACGAGAACGAGGTGGATGCCGAGATTGTTGTAGCCGTCGGCGGCGTTGGCCTTGTGCTCCGTGCGCTCGTAATAACTGATCGCCGTCTCTAAATATTTGATGCCGTCGTGCGGTCGTTTGAGAAACCAGCAGACGCCCGCCATGTTCGTATAAAGTTTGCCGAGCAGGTAAGGCGCGGGATGGTCGCCCACCAGTTTCAAGGCTTGCCCGAAGTGTTCGAGCGCAGGCTCGTAGTCGCCTTCATAAACTTCCGCGAGCGCGATGCCGAAGTTGGCTTCGGCCAGACCGCGCCAGTCGCCCGTGCCGCGAAAATGTTCGAGCGCCTTCTGCGCATGATCTCGCGCGATGGTGTACTCGTTGATACTGCGATAGACGCGTGCGAGCGCGACATAGACCGAGCCGACCTGCGCGCCGCCGCCGTGCGCCGTCGCTTCACGCAACGCGCCGTTCAAGAGTGCGATAGCTTTGGGATGGTCGCCCGTGTAGTTGTAGGCGAGGCCGAGTTGGACGCCGAGATAGATGGAGGTGGCCGGGTCGCACTTCGCACGCTCTTCCGGCTGTTCGTACATCTGCACGGCTTCGAGCGACTCACGGTAACGTCCCTGCATCTCCAGAGCCGAAGAGAGCAGGCAGCGCGCACGCGCGAGCAGCGAAGGGTCTTGCCGAGAGGCGCGCATCAGAGAAGTTGTTCGCTGCAACACCTCGGAAGTAAGACCTTGATCGAGGAGCAGGCGCACCTCTTCCAGTTCGCGTTCGAGCGACTGGCGTGCGGCCTGCGCACGGGCGCGTGCATCGCTCAAGTTGGCGATGCCGGACTCTTCCCCCCCCCGTGTCTCCCTGTTCATTTCCCGGCGGCCTCCCCTGGAATGATCTCTGCCACGAAGCACAAAGGCAGGTCAATCGTCGCTCATGTTGGTCAACACGCGTCTCTCGCCCACACGAAGACAGAGAAGGTGTCCTGGTGACTCTGATTAATTGTTGGGGGTAAATATAGTGGGAGAGATGCCAAATCACAAACCGCAGGTTCCGGCGCGTCTGCAAGTGTGGCGCAAGCGTCTGGCACGCTTCAACGATGGGGCGACAGATAGATCGTATCGTAGTAGCTATGCAACTTGTAACCCGCGCGCTGATAGAATGCGCGCGCCTGCTCATTCTCTTCATTGACCAGCAGACAGAGAGACTTCGCGCGCGCCAGCAGCTCGCGGCTCAACTGCGAAAGGCAGCGCAAACCGTAGCCCTTGCCGCGCTCCGACGGATTCACATAGACGCCTTCCAGATAAATCACCTCCGGCGTATGGGAGAAGATGTCGGCTTTAAAGATCAAACGGTCGCCTTCGATCCAGACCCACACGCGGCCTTGCTCCACGCGCCTCTGAATACGCGAAAGAAAGCCTACGCGGTCGGTTTCGAGCGGGTTGATGCGGCTTTCATCAAAAGCCAACTGCGCGTGCGCCGCGGCAACCTGCTCTATATCGGCAGCCACCGCAAGCCGCAAACCCGGCACAAACTCGCGCACGGCGACCGGCCATTTTTGCTCCAACAATAGTTCGCGCAACACCAACTGCGGAGACTCGCCCGCCTGCGCATAACCAGACCAGAAATGGCCGACCGATTCACGGTCGCCAAGGATCACGTGCGCGTCGCCGTGCTCACGCGCACGCTTCGCAAAGGCTCCGATAGTCTCCGCACACCGGCCTGCGAAGAGGACGTGATGCCCGATGAGTGCGACGCCCGTGAGTTCGCCGCGCGCATCGCGGCACGCATAAAAGTTTCCGCGATTCAGACCGCTCTCGAAGCCGTTGTCGCGGATCAAACTCAGCATGATCACGTTCCGCACCGGATGCGCTGCGAGAAACTTGAGGGCTTCCGCTTCCTCGCCTTTGACGAGAAGTTGAAGCGAAGCGGGACGGCCTGCGTGCGCCTTGCTTCCCACGCGCGGGCTGGAGATAGGCGACGACGACGGCATCACGGCAGAGTCAGGAGTTCGAGACATAACATTTGAGAGATAGCGCGTCAGGGAGATTCAAGATAACGGAGCTATTTAGCGCGAGAGCAACGCGCGTCGTCAGTACCCTATGTGGTCATTTCCGGTGTCAATCACGACGGGCGCATAACTGGTCTGGTCGCCATTCGCCAGCGTCCCCAGCGCCCTGAACAGCGTGTCGCTCATGATCACGCCGTCGCTCATGATCACGC
>DASWNS010000362.1:0-17270 GCA_036399115.1 Pyrinomonadaceae bacterium
GACCGCGCCGCTCATCTTCATCGCGCTCAAAGGGCAGACGCAAATTCCCGTCAACGAGCGTCTGGTGCTGGACATCACGCCGGTTGATCAAGTCGCCGCAGTGATGCTCGCCGTCGCCGCCGAAGCGTGCGTCGAAGAGCCGCGCCTCGTCTATCAGGCCGCCACCGGCGACAGTAATCCGAACGATATGCGCCGCATCGTCGGCATGCTCGGCCTCTACAAGCGCAAGCACTTCGACGAAAAAGAGACGGGCTTCCGCATCGTGAACGCCGTCGCCTCGCGCATGGAGACGCGTCCCGTTACGACTTCGCGTTTCGAGAAGACTTCGACGCCCATGATCAACGCGGCGGCGAAAAAAGCCTCTTCGTTTCTCGACAACGTGCGCCCGCGCTGGGGCGGCGGTCGCCTCACGGAGTTTGTCGATCACGCGAAGAAGCACGTCGAACGCCTCGAAGAGTTGACGCACGAGACGAAGGAAGCCTTCGAGATGTTTCGCCCGTTCATGGTCGAGAACGCCTACATCTTCCGCGCCGACAACGTGCGCTCACTCTTCTCGCGTATCCGCCAAGACGAACAAGACCTCTTGCCCTGGCATCCTGAAAAGTTCGACTGGTACGACTACTGGATGAACGTCCATTTCCCCGGCCTCAAGAAATGGATCTTCCCGCAACTCGAAGAGGATATGCGCGCACAGCCGAAGCGCGTCTACACCTATCGCGACCTGCTCGAACTCTTCGAGACTTCATCCAAACGCTACGCCACGCGTGTCGCCATGCGCATCGAACGCGACGGGCGCAAAGAGCAGTACACCTATCGAGATGTGCACGAACTCGCCACGCGCGCCGCAGGTTTTTTCGCCAGCGAGGGCTTACGCGCGCCCAGCCGCGTCGTGCTGCTCAGCCACAACGCGCCCGAATGGGGCATGACCTATTTCGGAGTGCTCAAGGCGGGCGGAACCTGCGTGCCCATCGACCCGGAGAGCACGACGGGCGAGATCATCAACTTCATTCGCGCGAGCGAAGCGTTCGGCATCGTCCTGAGCGACGAGATGCGCGAGAAGCACGACGATCTCCACGAGCGTCTGATTGAAGAGAAATTAGAGACGACGCGCATCTGGCGTTTCGAAGAGGTCTTCGCGCTGCCGCCGCAGAAGATCGAAGACCAGCGACTCGCCCTGCTGCCCTCGAAGATTCACCCGCAGACGGCGGCTTCGCTCATCTTCACTTCCGGCACGACCGGCCAGCCCAAAGCCGTCATGCTCTCGCACAAGAATTTCACGAGCATGGTTTCGATGCTCGCCTCCATCTTCGACATGACGACGAAGGACGGCGTGCTCTCCGTCCTCCCGCTCCATCACACGTTCGAATTCTCCACGGGCTTTCTAACGCCCCTCTCGCGCGGCGCGCAGATCACTTACCTGCCCGAACTGACGAGCGAGGAACTCACGCGCGCGATCAAAAACGGTTACGTGACGGGCATGGTCGGCGTGCCCGCTCTGTGGGAACTCCTGCACCGCCGCATCAAGAGCCGTTTCAACGAACGCGGCAAATTGATCGGCGACACGGCGGACTATTTGATCGAAGCCAATAGTTGGATACGCGATCACTCGCCGTTCAATCTCGGCCAGATCATCTTCCGCCCGATTCACGCCGGACTCGGCGGTCGCATACGCTACCTGATCAGCGGCGGCTCGGCCTTGAACGAGCGCGTCAAAAAAGATTTCCACGGCCTCGGCTTCACCATCCTCGAAGGCTACGGGCTGACGGAAGCCTCGCCCGTCCTCACGGTTACGCGCCCGCAAAACAAGTTGATCTCGATGAGCGTGGGCAAACCTCTGCCCGGCGTCGAAGTGAAGATTCTCGACCCGGACGCGAGCGGCATCGGCGAAGTCGTCGCGCGGGGACCAAACGTGATGAGCGGCTATTTCAACAACGAGGAGGCGACGCGCGCCGTCCTCGTCAATCGCTGGCTCTACACGGGCGATTTAGGCCGCCTCGACGAAGAAGGCAATCTCTACCTCGTCGGTCGCTCCAAAGAGATCATCGTGGATACGAACGGCAAGAACGTCTATCCAGATGAGATCGAAGAACTCTATTTCGATTCGCCCTACATCAAGGAACTGAGCGTGGTCGGGTTGCCGGACGGCATCGGCGAAAAGGTGGCGTGCATGGTCGTGGCGGATCACGACTACGACATTGCGCTCTCGCGCGAAGAGGTGCGCCGTAAAGTCGAAGAGCATTTCCGCGACGTGTCTTCCTCGCTCCCCTTCTACAAGCGCGTCAAGGTGCTGCATTTCTGGGACGGCGAACTGCCGCGCACGGCGACGCGCAAGGTCAAACGCCGCGAAGTCGTCGCCGCGATGCAGGTGCTCGAAGAGAGCATGCGTTCCGTCTCGCAAGTCTCAACCAACGTGCGCGAAGACAGAGGCGCGACGTGGCTGCTCGAAGTTGTCGCGACGGTCGCCAATCGCCCGCGCGCCACGGTCACCTTCGACACGCGCCTCGCAGATTTGGGTTTCGATAGTTTGATGTACGTCGAACTCGCGTCGGCCATCGAGCAGGCGGGCGGCACTCTGCGTTCGCCAGATACTCTGACCGAGGTGCGGGATTTGCGCGAACTCGCGGGCGTCGTGACGAGACAGGCGACACCCGCCGAACGAGAGGAGGCCGAGCGGCGCGCGAGCGCGGATGCACGGCGCGGCGAGGACGAGATTTACGTACCCTCGCTCGTACGCACCGTCGGCAACAAGGGACTCGACGCGTTGCAGCGTATCTTCTACGAGAAGTTTCTGCACATGAAGATCGAGGGCGAGTCGAACATCCCCGTGCATGCGAACTTCATCGTCGCATCCAATCACGCGTCGCATCTGGACATGGGACTCGTCAAGATGTCGCTCGGCGAGCACGGGCGCGATATGGTTGCGCTCGCCGCCGCAGATTATTTCTTCGACAACAAGTTCAAGCGCGCCTACATGGACAACTTCACGAACACCGTGCCGATGGAGCGCAGCGGTTCCCTGCGCAAGTCGCTGCGGCAGGCGCTCTCGTTTCTCGAACGCGGTTACAACGCCCTGCTCTTCCCCGAAGGCACGCGCTCCGTTACGGGCGAGTTGGCCGACTTCAAGCCGGTGCTCGGCTTCCTCGCGCTCACAGCGCGCGTCGGCATCCTGCCCGTCTACCTGCACGGCACTTACGAAGCGCTGCCGAAGGGGTCGAACATGATCAAGAGCCGCGACATCTCTGCGCGCATCGGTCGCTTCCTGAGCGCGGAGGAGTTGGCGGAGATGACGCGCGGAATGTCGAAATCTGAATCCTACCGCCTCGTCGCCGCGCTCGTGCGTCATCAGGTGGAGAACCTGCGCGACGGCACGCGCCACAACTTCGACGCCAAAGCCCTGCGCAAACGCTGGCGCGCCGAACGACGCGGCACACCCGAAGAAGAAGCAGTTGTTTAAGAGCAGTGACAAGTGACGAGTGACGAGCGACAGGTTAAAGCGGCAATCCGTTCTTTAAACTTGTCTTTCATCTCGTTACTTGTCACTCGTCACTTGTCACTGAATTTTTATGGTTAGTAAAAAAGCGACGACAAAGGCGCGGAAGGCTCCGGCTAAAGCGAAAGCCGCGTCGAAGAAGGACGTGAGCCATGCGCTCGTGAGACGCGTGCAGCCTTACACGCTGGTGACGGGCGGGACGGGCTTCCTCGGCGCGCACCTGATTCGCCAACTCGTGGAAGCGGGCGAGCAGAACGTACGCGTGCTGGCAACGACTTCTCCGGCGTGGCTCGCTGATCTGGGCGTGGAGACGGTGACGGGTTCCGTCTTGAATAGAGCCGATGTGGCGCGCGCGTTAGACGGCGTTGCGTCCGTCTATCATCTGGCGGGGCGCGTCTCGCGCGACCGCGACGACGCGCGCGGCATGTATGAACTGCACGTCGAAGGAACGCGCGTGCTCTGCGATGCGGCACGGGTGGCGGGCGTGAAATCAATCGTGCTGGCTTCTTCGAGCGGCACCATCGCCGTGACGGATGACGCGACCGCGCTGCCGAACGAGAGTTGGCCGCCGCCGCTCGACATCATTTCGCGTTGGCCTTATTACGCGAGCAAGTATTATCAGGAGCGCGTGGCCTTGGAACATTTTTCCGGCGCGGGCGAGCGGCTCGTGATCGTCAACCCGAGTCTGCTGCTCGGCCCCGGCGATGAGCGCCTGAGTTCGACGAAAGTGGTGCTCGATTTTCTCGCGCGAAAAATTCTGGCCGTGCCGGGCGGCGGCCTGAGTTTTGTTGACGCGCGCGACGCGGCGGAGGCTTTGCGCGCGGCGATGAAGCGCGGCGCGCATGGCGAACGTTACCTGCTGGGCGCGGCCAACTGGACTTTTACAAAATTCTTCGGGCGGCTCGAACGCCTGACGAAAGTTGCCGCGCCGCGCTTCTCGCTTCCGTCAAAATTTGCCGTCTCCGGCGCGCAAGCTCTCCACTCGCTCTATCGCCAGTGGAAACTTACGCCGCCCATCGAACCCGGCGAGATCGAGATGGCGGAATACTTCTGGTATTTCGACACTTCGAAGGCCGCGCGCGGCCTCGGGTTTGCGGCGCGCGACCCGGCGGAGACGCTGCAAGACACAGTGACTTACGTGCGCGAGAATTTCCTCGGCAAAGGCGCGTTCGTCTAAGCCGCAGCAAAGAGAAGATCGAAAAAAGTTTTGCGGATAAAGGCGGCGCGCAGCGTGCCGCAGCGACGCGGAGAGCAGGCTTACGGGAGAGGTTTAAGGGCAACGGACGCGTAGGCGTTGCGGCAAAATCTCGAACGTCGCGGGCAGCGTGCCTGACAGTTCGCCGTCAATTTCGATCAGCACTTGTTCACCCGCATCAGCCGCACTGACACGAATGCGGCGCGCGAGCGCATGTCGCACTTTCTGCATTCCGAGATGCGTGCCGAGATAGAGTTTGTAGACGTTGGTTAAGATCTCAAGCGTGCCGAGGTCGCCGACGGCTACCACGTCCAACCAGCCGTCGTTGAGTTTCGCCTCCGGTGCGATCTTCATTCCGCCACCGAAGTAGCGCGCGTTGGCGACACATAGATTGGCGACGACGAGGCGAAACTCCGGATGGTCGTCGAGTTGCAGGCGAAGCGTGCGGTTGTTGAAAGAGACGGTCGTTTGCAGCGAAGCCAGCGCATAGGAGAGTTGCCCGCCGCCGATGCGGCGCGACGCGGAGGTGAGCCAACCGGATGAGTTTTCTTCCACCCGGCGGATGACTTCGCCGCCCATGCCGCACGAAGCGACGTTCAAAAAATAGCGACTCGCGGGTGCGCCCGCGCGATCTCGAAATTCGACGCGCCCCACGTCCAGACAAACGCTTCGCCCGCTGCGGAGCGCGGCGGCGGCATCCGGCACGCGTGCCGGAATCTTCAAGGTGCGCTTGAAGTCGCCGCCCGTCCCGCTCGGTAAAATCCCCAACTCCGCGTCTGCGCCCGATTCGAGAATCCCATTCGCCACTTCCGAGATCGTGCCGTCGCCGCCGCAGGCTACGATCAAATTTCTTCCCTGCCCGGCCTCACGTCCGGCGATCAGGCGCGCATCTCCCGCCCGCTCCGTGAAGGCGCAATTAAAGGCTCCGAAATGCGTGCGCAGGTCGCTCGCCAGACGCGGCCACGCCCTGCCCGTCGCGCCGCCCGCCGACGCTGGGTTAACGATAACTAAAGGAAGTGATGAGTGATGCGCGACGACGGATGTAGACGCAGCGATTGCGACGGCCTCGCCCCTTCCGGCGACGCCTGCGCCCTGTTCAACTTTCGGGGTCTTCTTATTCATCCCTCATCCCCAATGCCTTTGTTCCCGTACATCGCGCGATCCTGTTCGCCGAGTTCGGCGATCTTGGACATGACGAACTCCGCGATCTCTTTGTAGGTGCGGATGCCGTCGCGCATGGGGAGAAACTCCGTGTAGTCGAGCGCGGCTCCGAAGTGGACGCGGATCAACTCGCCGCCCGTCCAGTTGCCGAGCACCTGCCGGGGCAGATCGTTGTTGAGTCCGGCGACGAAGACGGGGATGACTTGCGGCGTCGCGTCTTTGATGAGGCGTCCGACGCCGGGCTTGGCGGGAAGAAACGAGTAAGGGTCTGGATTTTTGTTGCGCGTGCCTTCGGGGTGAAAGCCGATTAAATGTCCACGCCCCTGCTGGCAGAGATCGACGAGCACGCGCATCGAGTATTTATCAAAGTCGCGCTTCTCCGGGATCGGGTTGCTGCCCGCCGCGAAGAAGGGCGGGTACATAGACCACCAGCCCATCACCATGTTGACGAACATGCCGAGCGGCGACTCGTAGAAGAAGCGACCGCGCACCGGAAAGAAGAGACGCTTCTCCCAACTCGTCCGGCGAAAGAGTTCCGCCGCGACGGTGTACATGTCGAAGAACGAACGATGATTGGAGACGAGCAGGATGGGTCGTTCGTGCGAGACGGCTTCGACGTGTTCGATGCCGTGTACGCGCATCAGGTTATAGGTGCAGAGACGAATCCAACTCATGCCGAGCGTGCGCTGGCAGAAAGTCCAGAAGCGTTTCCACCCGCCCCGGTTCATGCGCCGCGTGACGCGAAAAGCGACGCGCTCCATCGGCGCAAGCACGGCGAGTTCTTCCGGCGTCGGCTCGGCGAGAACCGCGAGCGGCGCGTGTGCCGTCTGCGGCTCGATCTCTCGCGGCGGGGGTTCGAGTTCTGTCGAAGACATCTTGATAAAGTGAATCGTGAATCGTGAATCGTGAATAGACTAAAACAGTTTTCCTCTATTTACGATTTACGATTCACGATTCACGAGTTTCAGTCTATCGAAAAATACTTCGCCTCTTCGTGATGGACGATGATGGCGGAGGTTGATTGTTCGGGTTCGAGTTGAAACTCCTCTGTGAGCGCGACATCGATACGCGAGGGGTCGAGCAGTTCGAAGAGCTTCGTTTGATCTTCGAGGTTCGGGCAGGCGGGGTAGCCGAAGCTGAAACGCGAGCCTTGATAGCCTTGATGGAAGAGCTTCGTGATCTCTTTCGCGTCGCGTTCGGCGATGCCCAGCTCTTCGCGGATGCGCTTGTGCCAGAGTTCGGCGAGAGCTTCCGCGCTCTCGACGCTCAGGCCGTGGAAGTAGAGATAGTCCGTGTAGTTGTCCGACTTGAACAACTCGTGCGCATACTCACTCGCGCGCCGCCCCATCGTCACGAGATGAAAAGCGACCGTGTCCACGCGTCCGGAATCCTGCGCGGCGAAATAGTCCGCGAGGCAGAGACGCTTGCCTTCGGGCTGGCGCGGGAAGGTGAAACGCTGTCGCTCCGTGCGTTCGTCCTCTTCGTAAATGATCAGGTCATTGCCCGCCGACTGGCAAGGGAAATATCCATAGACGACGCGCGGCACGAGCAACGCTTCACGCTTCGAGCGTTCCTTCAACTCGTCGTAAACAGGGCGCACTTTTTCCGCGACGAGCGCGCGATAGTCTTCCGCCGACCTGCGCCCCTGTTTGAATTGCCACTGGCCTTTGAACAGAGCCGTCTCGTTGACGAAAGCAAAAACCTCTTCGAGCGGAATCTCGTCCACCACGCGCGAGCCGTAGAAGGGAGCACGCGGGATAGGCACGTCCGCACGCACGTCGGAGCGGCGCGTGTGCGTCGTGTCGCCCGCAACTTTTGTCACGCCGCGCGGCCTCGCAGGTTTGCGGATGCCGAGTTTAGCTTCCTCTCCGATCAAATCTTCGGCATCGTCGGTCGCCGCTTCCGCATCCGCGCCTGCCATTCCGGCTGTGGCGGCGGCAGCTTTGCCCTTCGCTGCCTGCGCGCCTGCGTCGTCGCTCTTCACGCCGGTCAACAAGTCCATCGTGTGCAGGCCGTCGAAAGCGTCCTTCGCGTAGAAGAGCGTGCCTTGATAGATCGCTTTGAGATCGTCTTCGACGTAGCGACGCGTGAGAGCCGCGCCGCCGAGCACGACCGGGACTTTGATCTCGCGCTCGTTCAGGATTTCCAGATTCTCCTTCATGATGAGCGTGGATTTCACGAGCAGGCCGCTCATGCCGATGGCGTCCGCGCCCTGCTCGGTGTAGGCCGCGAGGATCTGTTCGATGGTCTGCTTGATGCCGAGATTGACGACGCTGTAGCCATTGTTGGTCAGGATGATGTCCACGAGGTTCTTGCCGATGTCGTGCACGTCGCCCTTGACGGTGGCGAGAATCATCTTGCCCTTCGCCGTCGCGCCGCCCTTCTTCTCCATGAACGGTTCGAGGAAACGCACCGCCGCCTTCATCACCTCCGCTGACTGCAAGACGAACGGCAACTGCATCTGGCCGCTGCCGAAGAGATCGCCGACCACTTTCATGCCGTCGAGCAGAATGTTGTTGATGATGTCGAGCGCGGGATAGCTTTCGAGCGCGCGTTTGAGTTGCGTCTCCAAGCCCTGCTTTTCGCCGTCGATGATGTGGCGTTTGAGGCTCTCTTCGACGGGCAACGCCGCGTCGTCAACATGCACTTTCTTCGTCGTCACGCCCTCGAAAAGTTTGGTGAACTCTCCGAGCGGATCGTAGGTGCAAATCTCGCCGTCGAACTTGCGCTCGTCGTAGATCAACTGGCGCGCGACTTCCCTCTCGCGCTCGCCGATGCGATTGAGCGGCACGATCTTGCTCGCGTTGACGATGGCCGCGTCGAGTCCCGCTTCAATCGCTTCGTGCAGGAAGACGGAATTGAGCACGACGCGCGACGCGGGATTCAAACCGAAAGAGATGTTCGAGACGCCGAGGATCGTGAAGCAACCGGGCAGGTCGCGCTTGATGCGACGAATGCCTTCGATGGTTTCGGCGGCGTTGCGGCGGTCTTCTTCGATGCCTGTCGAGATGGGGAGCGCGAGCGGGTCGAAGAAGATGTCGTGCGCGGGATAGCCGAGTTGCGCGGTCGCCTGTTCGTAGGCGCGACGCGCGATCCTGAACTTGCCTTCGGCGGTGCGCGCCATGCCCTCTTCGTCAATCGTGCCGATGACGACGCCCGCGCCGAAACGCTTGGCGAGTTCGATCACTTTCGTGAAGCGCGGCTCGCCGTCTTCGTAGTTCGTCGAATTGAGGATGCACTTGCCGCCCGCGTGTTCGAGTCCCGCCTCCATCTTCTCCCACTCGGTCGAGTCGAACATGAGCGGGAGGCGGATGTTGGTGACGAGGCGCGAAGCGAGTTCGTGCATATCTTTGACGCCGTCGCGCCCGACGAAATCGACGTTCACGTCGAGCACGTGCGCGCCTTCGCGTTCCTGTTCGCGTGCGAGCGAGACGAGGCCGTCCCAATCTTCCGCGTTCAACAGGTCGCGCATCTTCTTCGAGCCGGAGGCGTTCACGCGCTCGCCGACGATGAGGAAAGAGTTCTGCTGCACGTAAGGCTGCTGGCTATAGATCGAAGAGGCCGCCGGGAGGACGCTGCCCGTGCGCCGCTTCGGCTGAACGCCCTGCATCGCTTCGACCAGCATCCGCAAATGTTCGGGCGTCGTGCCGCAGCAACCGCCGACGACGTTGACGCCGAAGTCCTTGACGAAGTGCGCCACCTGCGCCGTGAACGACTCCGGCGTCTCGTCGTAGTGCATCGCGCCGTCTTTGACCGAGGGCAGCCCCGCGTTCGGCAGGACGGAGACGGGGAGCGTCGCGTTTTCGCAAAGATAGCGAATGCTCTCGGTCATGTTGCGTGGTCCTGTGCCGCAGTTCATGCCGATCACGTCGATGGGGAAGGGTTCGAGCGCGGTCAGGGCTGCGCTGATCTCCGTGCCGGGGAGCATCGTGCCGAACAGTTCGATGGTGACCTGCGTGATGACGGGCACACGCCGCTTCGCCTGTTCGAAATATTCGAAGATGGCTGAGAGCGTCGCCTTCGTCTGCAACAAGTCCTGGCAGGTTTCGACGATGAGCAGATCAACGCCGCCGTCGATGAGGCCGCGCGCCTGTTCGTAGTAGGCCGCTTTGATGTCGCGGAAGGCGATGTGGCCGAGCGTGGGCGATTTCGTTCCGGGTCCCATCGAGCCTGCGACCCAGCGCGGGCGTTCTGCGTTGGAGAAGTCTGCGGCGATGCGCCTGGCGAGTTGGGCGGCGCGGACGTTCAAGTCGTAGGCCATGTGGCCGATGCCGTATTCGTCGAGGACGTAAGGGATCGCGCCGAAGGAGTTGGTTTCGACCACGTCGCAGCCGGCTTCGAAGAAAGCCGCGTGCACGCGCTCGACCGCAGCGGGACGACTGATCAGCAAATATTCGGGACAGCCTTCAAACTGCGCGCCGCCGTAATCGTCTATCGTCAAATTCTGCGTCTGGAGGTTGGTGCCCATCGCGCCGTCGAAGACGACGATGCGGTCTTGCAAAGTTTGGAGGAAATCTTTCATGTAGTTTTAATTCTTCTCCGTTCCGGCCTGCGAAAATTCATGGCGTAAGAGCCAAGCGCAAAAGAGGAAGCCCCGCGCCAAACAACGCGGGGCTTTCGTCCGGGTGACTCGAAATGCGGGTGGTTTCCCGTGAAAGACTTGGCCGAGCTGTTTAGCTGTTTATTTTACGTGGCCGCAAGTCGCCTTAACTCACCACGTTTGTCCGTCGCCGTTTATTGAATCACCGCCCGCAGGGCATGTCAAGAAAGCAGAGACTGGCGTTTAGAGATTAGAGGTCTGTGAAAACGGGCTTCGTTTTAACCGTCCTCTGACCTCTGGCCTCTAACCTCTGCTTTATGATACTTTCACAGTCGTTTTTGCTCCCAACTTAAGACCAACAACGCCTAACTATGCGCCGAGCCATTTATCCCGGTTCTTTTGATCCCGTGACGAACGGCCATCTCGACATCATCGCGCGCGGCTGCAAGCTCTTCGATGAGATCGTGATCGCCGTCGTGGTCAACCCGGAGAAGCGTCCGCTGTTTACGCTCGACGAGCGGCGCGAGATGCTGTCGGAAGTGCTCGCGGAGATCGAGAGCGGTTCGTGTCGCCTGATGGTGGATAACTTTCAAGGACTGCTGATGCAATACGCCGTGGAGCGTGAAGCCGACGCGGTGGTGCGCGGCATTCGCGCCTTCTCCGATTACGAGTACGAGTTGCAGATGGCTCTGATGAACCGGCGGCTCGAACCGCGCATCGAGACGGTCTTCATGATGCCCGCAGAGGCTTACTCTTACGTCAGTTCACGGCTCGTCAAAGAAGTCTATCAACTCGGCGGCACGATCAAGGGACTCGTGCCCGAATCGGTCGAAGCGCGGATGCAGAAGAAATTTAACAAGAGTTGATTTCGCGCGAACGAGCGCGCTTCTACGGTGTTATACTGCCCCCTGTTCCAACAACAATCCGCGCGAAACTCGGACTCGCTTCGAGCGCGCGTGTGAGAACATACAGAGGAGGGTTGAACAGATGCCGAGAGGCGACAAGAGCGCGTACACCGACAAGCAGAAGCGGCAGGCCGAGCACATAGAGGAAAGCTACGAGCAGCGCGGCGCGTCGGAAGATGAAGCGGAGCGGCGCGCGTGGGCAACCGTCAACAAGATTTCCGGCGGCGGCAAGAAGAGCGGGTCGGGACGCGGCAAGGCGGAGAACAAAGCTCCTTCAAAGAAAGGCGGGGAGCGTGGCGGCAAGGCTGCGGCTGCGCGTCCGGCCTCGGCGCGCTCGGCCTCGGCAAAGAAAGCCGCCGGGACGCGCGCCCGAAAAGGCAGCGCGAAGAAGGGCGGCGCGAAGAAGGGCGGCGCGAAGAAAGGTAGCTAGGCCGGAGCGAAGTTGAGAGCGAAGCGATATGAAAATCGGAACCCATTGCCTGTCGTTTGTTGTCGCCGCCTGCGTGCTGTCCGGCGGGCAGTGGGTGTTTAGTCAGACGGTCAACAACGAACCTCGCTTCGTCACTTTGCAGGCGCGCAGGAAAACGGATGTTCAGGATAATTACGTCGAGGCGGCGTTCAGTTTTGAACACGGGGTGAACGGCAAGGAGGCGTTGCGCATCACGCATAACGATTGGGACTTGCTGTTCGGAAACAGCTTCGTGGCCGATACGTTCGATGTGACGATGGTAACGGACGATTGCAGCCGGATCAAAGATTTGGGCGAGTTTGGCTGGTATGATTCTTTCAAGGTGCCCGTGCTGCCCGCCCACGACAAACCTACTAGAGAGCCGAGCGTGCGCGCAGTGGTCGGGCACATGTACGTGGTGCACACCAAGGATAGAGAGACAGACCTCTACGCCCTGTTCCGCGTCGAAGCGCTCGAACCGGGGACGAGCGTTACTATCTCATGGAAGCGCGTGCCGCCGCCCGAGAACGAACCGCAGGACACGAACTCGCCGCCTGCCGGGCGAGAGAACTTTTAGACGAGATGACCAAACTGGCACTTGAGACATTCCCGCTTTCCGAGCGCGTCGCGCCGATGGAAGCCTCTTCGACGCTGGCCGCGATGCAGAAGGCTCTCGCGCTGCGCGCGGCGGGCGTGGACGTGGTTGATCTCGGCGCGGGCGAACCCGACTTCGACACGCCCGAACACATCAAACGCGCCGCCGCCGAAGCCATGCGCGCGGGCGCAACGAAGTATACGGCGACGGGCGGCACGCGCGCGCTGCAAGAGGCCATCGTCAATTATTACGAGCGAGAATTCGGCGTCCGCTACGACACTTCGGAAGTGATGGCGACGGCGGGCGGCAAGCAGGCTATCTTCAACGCGGTCGTCACGCTCGCCAACGCGGGCGACGAGGTTTTGATCGCGAAGCCTTACTGGGTGACGTTTCCGGAGATCGCGAAGTTCGCGGGCGCAAAGCCCGTCTTTATCGAAACGGAGGAGACGGGTTTTCAACTCACCGCCGAGCAGGTGCGACGCGCCATCACGCCCCGCACGAAACTGATCATCATCAACTCGCCTTCGAACCCTTCCGGACGCGTCATTCCGCCCGCAGAGTTTCGCAAGATCATGGAGGTCGTCGCGGAGCACAACATTTATGCCGTCTCGGACGAATGCTACCTGCGTTTCGTCTATCCCCCGGCTGAAGTTTTCAGCGCGTCGAGCCTCGCGCCCGAGTTGCGCGCGCGCCTGTGCATCGCCGGGTCGTTCTCCAAGACTTACGCGATGACGGGCTGGCGCATGGGCTACGCGCTCGCGCCGCGCGACTGGACGAAGGCGATGCTGCTGGTGCAGGGACATTCGACGAGCAACCCGAACGCCATCGCGCAACAGGCGGCGGTCGAGGCGTTGAACAGTTCGCAGGAATGCGTCGCCGGGATGCTCGCCGAATACGGCGCGCGGCGCGAGTGGCTGGTGCGTGCGATGGGCGACATTCCCGGCTTCTGCTGCTTCGCTCCCGAAGGCGCGTTTTACGCCTTCCCCAATGTGCGCGGTTGTTTGCAAGGAAAAGTTAAAACCTCCGGCGAGTTTGCGGAGAAACTTCTCAACGAAGAGCAGACGGTGGTGACGGACGGCGCGGGCTTTGGCGCGAGCGGCTACATACGCATCTCTTACGCAACTTCGCTCGACCGTCTCGAAGAAGGCATCCGGCGCATTCGCCGCGTGGCCGACAGATGCGCTGCTCGATAGCGGAGACGTTAGCGCAAGCTCAAACGCGACCCACGATCTTGACACGATCTTTATCTCGACAAACAGAAGCGGCGACCCACAGGTTCGTGAGTCGCCGCTTCTGCTTTTGCTAAGGGAGTGCGCTTAGTAGATGTTGAAGTTGTATTCGATGGTGACGTACTGCGAGACTTTGCGCCCGTCCTTCTCGGCGGGCGTGAAAGAGATGCGGCGTGCCGCTTCAATCGCCTTCTCCGTCAGGCCGTCGGGCAAACGCGTCAGAGGCGTGATACCGGAGACAGAGCCGGACGCGCCGAGAATGAGACGCAGGCGGACTGTGCCGGTGACCTGATTCTTGCGCGCCTCTTCCGTGTAGAGCGGTTCCGGCTTGCTCGTGATGTTCGCCTTGCGCGTCACGTCGCGCTGGCTGAAGGGCTTGCTGTAATCGGGGCCGCCACCGCCGCCGCCGCCGGGACCGCCGCCGCCGTCGTGACGGTCGCCGCCGCCCGTGTTGCCGCCGCGCCCGGGACCGACGCCGCCGCCTTCACCCGAACCGACGCCGCCACCCGTGCCCGTGCCGATGCCATTACCGGAGCCGGGGCCTGAACTCGTCTCCGTTGATCTGGATTTCGGGTCGCCGTAAGCGATCTGCCGGTTGTCCGGCGGAAAGAGCGTGGGGTCTGCGACGATGCTGGCCGGAACCGGCAAACTCGGATTTTTAATGGTCGGAGGTCGCGGATCGGGAGCGCGCACCTGCGGAACTTCGAGCGAAGCGGGTGGCAGTTTGCCGAACGAAGCGGGCTTCTCTTCCTGTCGTCCGCCGCCGCCGCCGCCGCCGGGCTTGTTCTGTTTCGGTTTCGAGCCGCCGCCTTTGCCTTTAGCTGTCCCGGCTGTCCCTTCGTCCGGTTTCTTCTGTTCTTCGGGGATGTCCGTCACGATGCCTTGAAACTCAAGGTCTTCGCGCACCGCATCGAGCGCGGCCACATGCTTGTCCTGTAGACTTAAGAGCAACGCTACGAGGACGCCTGCGGTTATCACCAACACGAGCGCGGACATGATTCCGAGCGCGACGTTTCGCTGCGAGAGGACGCGCCAGGAGGCTTTGCTGTAAGCGGTCGCGCCGCGCTTCACAAACCCGCCGGGGTCGCGTTTGAATTCCGGCCACGTCAACTCCGCGTCGTGCCCGACCTCGCGCACTTCCTTCGAGAGGCGGCGAATCAACCCTTCGTCTTCCAAAAATGTCAGGTGATACTCGCCGCGAGGAATCATCGCCCTCGCCTCATCCGGTGAGCCGGTCGAGGCGGGAATTTGTGCGGCAGGGATGGTGGCGGTCGTCGCGTCCGTCTGCGCCGGATCGTTTACGGGGTCGGTCGAAGCCGTGCGTTCGTGTGCGGAATTGCTGATGGTGGCAGTGTCCGTGTTTGCAGCTCGGGAGCCATTCGACAGGGGTGTGCCGTCCACGGGGCAAAATTCGAACTGCACAGGAACCACTTCATTGCATGTTGGGCAGCTCTTTGTTGTCATACCTCGCGCCTTTGTCTGGGGAACAATTAACTTCAAACTGTAGGATTACTCGAACTTAGGACACATGCCTTCGAGCATCGTGAGATGCTACCGAAGCTGTAAGAGTTTACTACCGGAGATAAAAATATTCTAGTTTCCAGCCGGTTGACCCCCCGCTTGGCAGCCCTCTAAAATGCACGGGCATCTCCCGCAACCGTTTTGATGCATCTAAACCGCTTCGTGACGAAATTATTCCAACACCGTGCAGCCTACAGCGGTCGCCCCGTCCGAACTTCCGAGCCAGTTATGAAACGCCAATTTCTTCAGCTTAAAACTCAAGCGGCGCGCACAACTTCAGTCGCCGTCCTGCTCCTCGTCTCGCTCTGCCTGCACGCTCCGGCGCACGTCGCGGCGCAAACTTCCGGCACGCCCGCACCGCGCCGCGAACAATTGCTCAACGGCTTGCGCCTACTGCTCCTGCATCGTCCGGGTGATTCGCAAGTCGCGCTCAAGCTGAGAATCAACAGCGGCGCGGCCTTCGACCTCGCAGGCAAGGAGGGCTTGACCGCGCTCCTCAGCGATGCCCTGTTTCCAGACCCCGGCACGCGCCAGTATGTCACGGAAGAACTGGACGGACGGCTCGAAGTCAACACCACGTATGACAGCATCGAGATTTCCCTGAGCGGCAAGGCCAGCGACTTCGAACGCCTCGCAGAAGTGCTGCGCAACGCACTCATGCAGATGCGCCTCGCCCCCGAAGATGTCAGACGCCTGCTGGACGAACGCCTCAAGGCCGCGCGCGAAGCGAACGCCAAGCCCGACCTTCTGGCCGACCGCGCCATCGCCGCCCGCCTCTACGGCACGTACCCTTACGGGCGCACGCTCCGGGGCACGCCCGAAAGCCTCGCGCGAATTGATCGCTTCGACCTCATGCTCGCGCGCGACCGCTTCCTCATTCCCAACAATTCCACGCTCACTTTAATCGGCGGCGTCGAGGCTCCGCGAGCCATGCGCGTGTTCCGGCAATTTCTCGGCGCATGGCGCAAGGGTGAGACGATTGCTCCCTACACTTTTCGTCAACCCGATGCGCCCGACGCACGCACGCTCATCGTCAATCTCCCCGGCACGAACGAAGCAGAGATACGACTCGCCGTGCGCGGCCTCTCCCGCACAGACAAAGATCGCGCCGCCACGCACATCATCGCCGCGCTTGCGCGCGAGCGTTGGGCGGCTGCGCTCAAGGAGTTTCAGCCACGTTCGACTTTCGCGCGCCACGATTCGCATTACGTGACCGGCGAGTTGATACTCGGCGCGACCGTTCCGGCGGGCGTCGCCGCGCAGACGCTCGAAGCGGCGCGCACGCTCGTCAAAAATCTCGCCGTCGCGCCCGTCTCCGTCGCCGAACTGGACAAGGCACGCCGCACCGCGCTCGCCGACTTCGAAGCGCGCAAGGCACAACCGGACGCCCTCGCGAATGAATGGCTCGATGCGATCTTTTATAAGTCCACGCTCGCCGAAGAGGAACTCGCCCTGAACGCCCTGACGCCTGCCGACGTGCAACGCGTGGCCGCGCGGCTTTTCGCGGAGGCGAAACTGGCAAGCGTCGTCGTCGGCGATGCGGCGCAGTTGCGCAATGAACTGGCGCGTCTGAGCGGCGGCATCGAAGAGGCCGGAACAAAGCCCGCGACGCCGCCCGCTTCCGCCGCCGAGCCGAAAACGCCGGGGCGTCCGTAGTCAATTCACAAAAAAATCGCAAGCTGCCTGCAACCAATCGCTCTGACGAAATCATTTAAGGTGTCAACGCCAACAAGTCTTAATGAAACTGAACGCAGGCAGGAGCACGCGCGCCGGGTCAACTCGATGTTCGCGGGCATTGCCGGTCGTTACGATCTTTTAAATCATCTGTTGTCGGCGAACATCGACCGTCGCTGGCGGCGGCTGGTGGCGGACGAACTGCGCCCCGCCCTCGTCGCCGGAGCGCAGACGCTCGACGTTGCCTGCGGCACGGGCGACCTCGCGTTGACCCTCGCCGAAGCCGGGCAGGCGCGCGTCACGGGACTCGATTTCTGCCGTCCGATGCTCGAAGTGGCGTCGAAGAAGGCTGCGCAGCGACAACGCGGGATCCCTTTTATCGAGGCCGACGCGCTGCGCCTGCCCTTTGCGGCGGAGACGTTCGATGTCGTGACCATCGCTTTCGGCCTGCGGAATCTGGCGAGCGTCGAAGGCGGTCTGCGCGAGTTGTTTCGCGTGCTCAGGCCGGGCGG
>DASWNS010000363.1:0-4316 GCA_036399115.1 Pyrinomonadaceae bacterium
TCGAACGCTTCGCGCCCGCCCAGATAATCAGCTAACGCTTCGAAGACGCCTTCGGCTTTGAACTCGCCGGGCACGACATCGACATGCACGCGCGCGTCGCGCAGACGGTCGGCGGTGGCCGCGCCCGTCGCGCAGACGCGCAGTTCGTCCAACTCGCTCACGTCCAGCCCGCGCTCCTTCATGCGGCGCATGAAGAAATCGACGCCGTTCGTGCTCGTGAAGATGAGCCAGTCGTAGCCGTAGAGATGATCGAGCGCATCGTCGAGAAGTTCGTAACTCTCTAAAGCGACGATCTCGATGGTAGGACAGGGAACGACGCGCGCGCCGTAGCGTTCAAGTTCGGCGATGAAGTCTGCCGACTGTGCGAGCGCGCGCGTGGTGATAATGGTGCGACCGCGCAGGGGTTGCTCTGAGGTGGGATGTGGATCGGGTTGCATCACGGGCGAGCAGGCGCAAACTTCGAACGATCAATCTTTATTCAAAGGGTCAGACCTGCGAGCAAAGTTTCGGCTCCGCGTTCGCGCAGGCGTGCCGCGAGCGTCGCGCCCGCGCGTGCGGCGTGCGCGCTTTCGTCTTCAATCACGTCGCGGATAACTTGCCCGCCGTCGAGCGCGGCGACCAGTGCTTCGAGGCGTAGCGAGCCGGGGCGCACCGTCGCGTGCGCTGCGATAGGAACCTGGCAGCCGCCGCCAAGCGCGTAGAGCAGAGCGCGTTCGGCGGTGCAGGCGGCGCGCGTGGGGGCGTCGTCGAGGAGCGAGACGAGCGCGGCGGTGCGTGCGTCGCCCGCGCGCGTTTCGATGCCGAGCGCGCCCTGCCCGACGGCGGGCAGCATCTCCTCGTGAGAGATGGCGGCATCAATGCGTCGCTCGAAGCCGAGACGGCGGAGTCCGGCGGAGGCGAGGATGATCGCGTCGTAGCCGCCTTCGTCCAGCTTGCGCAGGCGCGTGTCCACGTTGCCGCGCAAATCTCTGATCTGAACATCCGGGCGTAGGTGCTTCAACTGAGCCTGCCGTCGCAAACTCGACGTGCCGACGATTGCGCCGCGCGGGAGTTCGCCGAGCGAGTTGTGTCTGGCCGCGACGCCTTCGCGCAAGACGAGCGCATCACGCGCATCTTCGCGCTCGGTGATCGACGTGATGGCGAGATCGTCGGGCAAGGTCGTCGGTAAATCTTTCAGCGAGTGGACGGCCAGATCAATCTCTCCGGCCAGCAGAGCCTCTTCCAGTTCTTTCGTGAAGACGCCTTTGCCGCCGATAACGGCGAGCGGCACGTTCAGCATCACGTCGCCGGAAGTCTTGATCACCTCGATGCGTATCTCCGCTTCAGGTCGCAACTCTCTGAGCCGCGACCTGACCCATTCCGATTGCCACAGCGCGAGCTTCGAGCCGCGCGAGCCGATGATGAAATGCTCTCTCATAAAAACAGAGGGCGGAGGTCAGCGTTCAGAGTTTAGTAGGAAGCAGTTCTTCTTTTAACTGATCTCTAAGCTCTCAGTTCTGACCCACGCCTTTTTATTCTTCCAGCCCGAAAGTGTTGCGCCAGGCTTTGAGGTTCTCTTCCTCACCTGTGTCGTGCGAGCGGCGCAGGCGGTTGATGATGGGATGCGAAATCTTGTTGACGGTGGAGATCAGCAGGGCTTCGACGGCGCGTTCCTGTTCCGGCGTCAACTCGCCGAGCCGACCTCGCTGGCGCGCCAGTTCGTTGCGCGCGATCTCCTCCAACTTCTGCCGGAGCGCGGCGACCGTGGGACCTAGATCGAGCGAGCGCAGGGCTTGCTGGAACTGCATCACTTCGGATTCGACGATCAACTCCGCGCGTTCGGCCTCGCGTTCGCGTTCGCGTATGTTGGAGGCGACGACCGCTTCCAGATCGTCTACGTCGAAGACGAACAGGTTGTCGAGTTCGCCGACAGCCGGATCGACGTTGCGCGGCACGCTGATGTCTATGAAGAAGGCCGGACGCTGCCGCCGCGCCGCCAGTGCCTCACGCGCCATCTCCGCCGTGACGACGTATCCGGCGGCGGCGGTCGAGCAGATGATGATGTCGGCTTCGGCCAGATGCGCGGGCAGGGAAGAGAAGTCGAGCGCGCGGCCTTTGATCTTTTGCGCGAGTTGCTCGGCGGTTTCCGTCGTGCGATTGGTGACGAGGATACGAGACGCGCCCGCGCCCGCCAGATGTTGCGCGGCGAGTTCGGCCATCTCGCCCGCGCCGATGACGAGCACGGTCGTCCCCTTGAGCGAGCCGAAAATTTTGCGCCCCAATTCGACCGCCGTGAAACTGATCGAGACGGCGGAGGAAGCGATCCCAGTCTCCGAGCGCACGCGCTTGGCGACGTGCAGCGCGTGATGCACGAGGCGATGGAGGACGCGCCCCGCCGTGCCCGCCGTGACCGCGTTCGAGTAGGCGCGTCGCACCTGACCGAGCACCTGCGGCTCGCCGACGACCATCGAATCGAGTGAAGAGGCAACGCGAAAAACGTGTCGGACGGCCTCCTCGTCCGTGTGCGTGTAGAGGTGCTGTCCGAAGAAATTGTCGGGCAGGGAGCGCGTCTCGCTCAGGAATGTGCTGATGCGCGCCGCGCCCTCCGCGCCGTTCAAACCGCGCGTCGCCGCCAGCACTTCCACGCGGTTACAGGTGGAAACGATCAAGCCTTCGCTAATCAACTCGCCGTCAACCAGGGTCTGCAAAGTCTCGGCGCACGCCTCGTCCGTAAATGCCAGACGCTCACGCACCTCCACCGGGGCAGTCTTATGATTGAGTCCGACGAGAATGATAGACATAACTAAAAGGATGAACGCGGAACGAAGAACTAAACACAGGAGTCAGAATTCAGAAGTCAGAATTTCGGAAGTCGGAATAAACCCGGCGCGGGTCTTCCTGCTGAATTCTGTTTTCTCCTTCATCATTTATCGTTCATCCGAAGACGTGATAGCCGCCCATGAGGCGCGTGCCGAGAAAGGTGAAGAGGACGAGGCCGAAACCGGCGACGCCGACGATAGCGGACTTGCGCCCGCGCCATTGGATGCGATAGTGAATCATGGTCAGGTAGAGCAGCCATGTGATGAGCGCGAAGACTTCCTTCGGGTCGTTGTTCCAAATGCTCCCTTTCTGTTGTGAAGAGAGGATCGCGCCCGTGATGATGCCGAGCGAGAGCAGCGTGAAGCCGATCCCGGCGGCGGTCGAGCCGATGTCGTCAACGGTCGTCAGCGACGGGAGACGGTGAAAGAGCGCGGAGAAGGTTTTCAGTTTCAACTCGCGCTCTTGCCAGAGATACATCGCGCTCGCGGCGAAGACGACGAAGAAGGCGGCGTAGGAAAAGATGAGAAACGTCGTGTGGATGGGAAAGACCCACCCGGCTGCGCCCGCCGCGATTGTCCCCGCGCGCGCGTCGGAAGAGTTTCTCACGAGCATCGCCGCCGTGACGAGAAATGCGACGAGCGGCATCAGGAACGCGCCGAGCGCTTTGAGTTGATAGCGAAAGTGAGCCAGCGCGTAAGCGACCACGAGCGTCCAGGCGAGAAAGGATAGAGTCTCGCGCAGGCCGAAGAGCGGATAGTGGCCGTCCTGTATCCAGTCGCGCAGGAAAGCAGCCGTGTGCGCCGCAAAGCCGAGCGCGAGCGACACGAAGGCCACGCGCTCCACGGAGCGTCGCTTGTAAGCGAACGCGAGGACGGCGTGAACCGCCGCGTTCATGTAGGCGACCAGAGCTGTGAGCAGGAGATAATTCATCTGAGGCGCGAGACGACAATTGAAAACCTTGCTGGCGGCATTGTAGTTGATGAATGAAAAACGCGGCAAGCGGGCAATCCCGAAACGCGCTGTTGTCACCAAACGCCAAGACGTGAGAAACTTCCCGGCGTGCCAACCTCCCGTTGTCGTCTAAATTTGAGTCGAAGGTAAACGACCATGCCCGAACGCGCCGACGCCTGGGAACTCCTGTGCGAATACACGAAAGGCGAGAGCCTGCGCCGCCACGCGCTCGCCGTCGAGACGGCCATGCGCGCCTGCGCCGCGCGCTACGGCGAAGCGGGCGCAGACGCAGAGGAATGGGGCATGGTCGGCCTGCTCCACGATTTCGACTACGAAATGTTTCCCGACCCGGAAGGCGGGCATCCCTTCAAAGGCGCGAACATCCTGTGCGGGCGCGGCTACCCGGACCACTTCATCCGTGCCATCATGGGACACGCCACTTACACGGGAGTGCCGCGCGATACGCCGCTCGCACGCGCCCTGTTTGCGACCGACGAACTCTGCGGCTTTCTCGTCGCCTGCGCGCTCGTGCGCCCTTCGCGGAGTCTGGACGACATGGAAGTCTC
>DASWNS010000364.1:0-6875 GCA_036399115.1 Pyrinomonadaceae bacterium
GCCCTCGCCGCGCCTGCAAATAGAAGGAGTTTATGAGATGAGGACTTTAACCATCGCCAAGCCGGAGGAGACGGAATACCTGCCCTACTACGGCAGGTACGTCTCGCTCGTACAGGAGGGAGATATACTGGCGACGCTCGACAGGCAGGCAGCCGAGACGCTCGGCCTCCTGCGCGCCATCCCGGAATCGCAGGCGGGCTTTCGTTACGCGCCCGGCAAGTGGAGCATCAAGGAACTCGTCGGGCATATCATCGACACCGAGCGCATCTTCGCCTATCGCGCGCTCCGCTTCGCGCGCAACGACCGCACGCCCGTACCCGGCTATGAGCAGGACGACTACATTCGCGAGGCTTCCTTCGATGATTGCCTGCTCGCCGCGCTGGCTGCGGAGTTTGAGAGCGTCAGGCATGCCAGTCTCTTCCTCTTCAAGCATCTGCACGAAGCGGCCTGGACCCGCCGGGGCGTGGCTAACGAGAGCGAAGTGAGCGTCCGCGCGCTGGCCTATATTATCGCCGGGCACGAACTGCACCACAGGGAGATTCTCCGCCACAGGTACCTGCAAACCGGGCAAGCCAACTGATGCGCCGTCGCCTCAGACGCAGCGGTGTTGTTTGAGACAACTGCCTGCGGGGCGTTCAACGTCAGAGCACATGCGGCAGGCAGCCGCGAGCGGGTCTGGCGTCCACGACGGAGCGTGAAGGCTCGATTGTTTGTTATTATTTCCCTGCGCCGGACGAAGGCGGGACGCAACGCCATCTCTGCTCACGCGCGGCTGTCGGGAGCACGACGCGTGCGCGACCGTGACACATGACCGGAGAGCACGAATTACTTTTTGACGGAGAGCGAGTGAAGCGACGTGAAATATAGTTTCAGATTCTATCCGGCGCTGGCCGTGATGTTGATCGCGGCTTCCGTTCAAGGGCTGGCGCAGACGGGCAAGGACGCGCAGGGCGCGCAGGAGCAGGCGGCTTCGCCCTTCCCGCGCATCGCGTATGACGAGCGGGCTTGGAAGCCGTTCGAATCAACTGAAGGCGGCTTCACCATCGCCTTCCCCGGCAAGCCCGGTTTTCAGATACAGACCGTAGAGGCCGCAATCGGCAACCTCTTCAATAAAACTTACGGACTCGACATCGGCGTCTGTTTCTTCGCCGTCTCGTTCGCAGACTACCCGGCACCCGTCCCTCTGCACGACAAAGAGTTGATCAACCGCTCACTGGACGCGGGACGCGACCGCGCGTTGGCGGGTACGGGCAGCAAGCTCATCAGCGAAGCGCCGCTTACGCTCGACGGCTATATCGGGCGCTACGTTTTATCCGCCGACGGCGAGGGCATGACGCACAATCAAAGCTACGTCGTCGGCAATCGCTTCTACCAAGTCTCCGTCCGCACGGATGATTATCGCAACAGCCCTGCGGCGGATCAGAAGTTTTTCAAAGACCTCGTCAACCGTTTTTTCACTTCGTTCAAGTTAACGAGGAAAGCCTACTAGCCCGTAAGTTCTCAAACCTCCGAGACAGGAATCCACCAGATGAAACGCTACCTCCGCGCTCTCTCAACTTCTTTCGCGCTGGCGACTTTCATGGCCGCCGTCGCGACGGCTCAAACGGCTGGTCCCGCAGCAAGACCGGAGCAGCCGCCCCGGCCACCCAAAAGCATCACGCCCAAAGAGCCTGTCGGCGCGCAGCCCGACCTCGGCACGATCCAGAACTCCGTCTATACGAATGATTACTTTCGCCTACGCATCCCGGTTCCCGCCGGTTGGAACATCCACGACGAAGCGAGCAAGCGGCGTCTGATGCAGAGCGGGAACGAAGAACTGTCGGCCTCCAAGCCTGAGATGGCGGGCAAGCTGGACAAGTCTTTGCAGCGGACGCTGAATCTGCTGGCACTCGACAACCTCACCATCCCGTCAACCGGCGGCGGATCAGCCGCGCTGCTCATCGGAGCCGAGCCTATTCCGCGCGGGCAGACGTTGACCGTGGCGCAGTACATGGAAACAACGAAGCGTCTGGTGATGAGCGTGCCGGGGTATGAGATGGTGGAGGAGATTCACACCGAGACGATAGGCGGCGCGGAGTGCAGCGCGATGACGCTCAAGCGCAACCTGGCGGGTGTGACGATGAAGCAGAAGTACATCGGCATCATCAGGAAGGGCTACGCGCTCTTTTTCGTCACGGCCTACACGAACGAAGACGCAGGCCGCACCCTCGACGACATCCTCAAGGGGAGCAGGTTGAATTAGAAGTAAGACGCAGAGAAGAAACGATGAAGTAAAAACGATGAAGGATGAACGGAAGCCGATGCTTCTTCTGTTCATCCTTCATCGTTCTTACTTCATCGTTTCCTGTTTACGGCTGGCCGAATCTCAACAGATATTCCTGCGAGTAGAGGAAGCCGAAGATCATCGTGCGGTGGTCGCCCGTGCGGTTGAGCAGGCTCAACCAGTTGTTGTAACCCGCTTCGTCAGGGTCGCGCTGCAAATAGCCGAAGTACTGCATCAACACGAAGGCCGCGTTGTATTCGCGGTTGAACAGTTCCGGACTCTCCACCACGGCGCGCAACGCCTGTGCGCGCGTCCTGCGCCCGTCGTTCAGATCGGAGACTAACTGCGCGCGCCCGGCGATTGTGACGCCCGCCTTCGCCGCCAGCCCCTCTACGAACTCGGCGTTTGTGATGCCTTCGTTGAGCGCGACGAAATCCGCGCGCTCGACCCACGCATCGGCGAAGGCTTCGCGGCGCGCGACCACTTCCGCTTCCGTCTGCCCGGTCACGCTCGTCATGTCGCGCAAAAACTCTTCATAGGTCGGCACGCGCCCGAGGCTCGCCTTGTAGAAGCGATAGACGAAGAAGCCTTTGAACTGGAACTCCGTCGAACGGAAGAACGAAGAAGAGACGGTGATGCGGTCGCACGCCGGATCGGAGCCTGACTTGCCGGGGCCGAAGTGGCCTTCGTAGGCGCACCCCGCGAGCACCCTGACCCATGCGTTGAAACCGTTTTCGTCCGGCTCGCGGTTCAGGAAGTCGAGATACTGCTGGCGCACGAGGAACGGGGCGGTATTGATCGGATGCGGCGTCGTGCCCGTGTCGTTGTCGGCAATCGTGACGAGAGCCGAAGCGGGTTCTTCGACGACTCCGGCTGAAGGGAAGCCGAGCGCAACGCGAATCGTCTCGTCGCCTTCCGCGTAGATGTCGTCTGTGATGAAGACGCTGAAACTCTTCTCCGTTTCGCCGGGGCGAAGCGAATCGTGCCCGCCGTCGTGCCGAAGTCGCAGCGCGCACGCGCCTTGCCGTCCTGCGTGTTGCAGGGCTTGCCGTCGTGCGGCTCGGTCGCGTAGTCGAGGCGCGTCTCGCGCGACGTGTCGCCCGCCCGTACGGCCTTGAGCGTCAACACGCCTGCCCCTTCGCTCACGCGATAAGAGCTTTGGGCGAGCCGGATGTTGTTCGCGCGGTTGACGACGGTGCTCGGCTGCACGAGCAGGTTATCGAAGATGGCCTGTCCGGGATTCATGACCAGACCGGAAGTGCCCGCGCTGAGTTCGACGGCGAACGCGCCGATTGCCCCGCCAAGCGCGACGCGCCGTTGCTCCGTCCAGACCACGCGGTCAGAACTCGTCTCGAAGAAGATCGCGCTCTCAGCCGAACTGTGCCGGAAACGCCAGTAGCGATGCTGCAAAGGATCGAAAGGAATACCCGGCGAGAGGCCGTTTAAGACGCCCGTGCTGCGCGCCTGAAAGATCAGGCGGCGGAGTCCGTTAGTTCGCGCGACGGCACCCGCTTTGGACGACGCGGCGCCGGGCGGCGCGTCAACATCCTGCGCGATGAAGCGGAAGAAATTGCGCTCGTCGCGCCCGGCGGCGAAGATCGTCTGCGCGCCGTTGTCGGCGGTTTGATTGACTTCGACGCTCGCCTGCGCGTCTGTGAAGTCTATCGCGCGCACGGTGACGTAGCCGTTGAAACTCGTTTCGCTGATGCCGCCGCGCGGCGTGATCTTCAACTTCCCGCCTTCCTGCACGACCGTCACCTGCGGGTCTTTTGAACCAGGCGGCTGCGTGAGCGTGCCCTCTGTGAACTTCGAGGGGTCGCGCGTCGTGCCGTCGAAGTCGTCCTCGATGGGCGGCATCGGGACGGGCAAGGGGCGCGGCGCGGCGACGAGGTTGAACGTCGCATCGGAGGCGAGCGCGGGGCGGATGATCTGCGGCGGGGTGAAGGTGAGCAGGCCGCTATCCGCCCGCACGACGTAGCTGCCGTTGGCGTGCAGATTGTTGAAGAGGAAACTTCCGTTCGGCAGCGTCAGCGTGGTGCGCGTGACGGAACCGCTCAGAGTGACGTTGACGTTGCCGATGCCGTTGCCGCCCGAACCTGTGACGCGCCCGCTGATCGTCACACCTCTGGCCGCAGTGAAGTCGGAAGTCTGGCCGCCGCTCAGGTTTGCGAAGGTGCGCGCGGCGGGTTGGAAAGTAAGCCCGGCTTTGGCGGTCGTGATCGTGTAGTCGCCGCCCGGCGGGAGCATCAAGGCGTAATTGCCGTTGGCGTCCGTCAACGTCGTGATGATGTTCGCGCCCGTCGTCGCGTCCGTGACGTACAGTGTGACGTTGGCGATGCCGCCTCCGCTGCCGTCCGATACCCGACCGCTGACCGGCTGCGACTGCGCGG
Organism: Pyrinomonadaceae bacterium; assembly: GCA_036399115.1. Classification (GTDB taxonomy): domain Bacteria; phylum Acidobacteriota; class Blastocatellia; order Pyrinomonadales; family Pyrinomonadaceae; genus JAIVJZ01. The sequence goes on from DASWNS010000364.1 coordinate 4,654, forward strand.
GCGTGCCCGTGAAGTTGGCCGTCTGGTTCGCGCTCAGGTTATTGAAGGCGCGGCGCGGCGGCGTGAAACTGTAGTTCGGGCGCGCGGGCGTCACAGTATAATTGCCGCCCGCCGGAAGATTCACGAACGAATAGTTGCCGCCCGCATCGGTTGTCGTCGTGGCGGTCTGCGTTCCGCTCAGGGTGACGGTGACGCCGGAGAGGCCGTCTGCGCCTTCGAGGATTTGACCGCTGATTGTGAACGCGCCCGGCGCGGCGGACACCTGCGCGCACGCGCCGAACTCGGACGTGTTGCCCGTGGGGTCGGTCGCCGTGGCCGTGACGAATTGACCGGCGACGAGCGCGTTCGAGAGCACGAGGCTGAAGGTGGCGTTGCCGCCCGCGTCCGTCGTGACGGAAGTTGTCCCGGCGAGCGTCTGCCCTTCGCCGTTGTTGTCGCAGGCGGCGTTGGAGAAGAACTCCAACGTGAAAGTGGTGTTGGCCGTCGAGTTGAGCGTGCCCGACGCGGTCGCCGCGCCGTTCGAGAAGAGGGCGGAAGAGACGACGGGGAAATTTTGCAGATTGTTTGCGCCCGCGTCCGCGTCGCCCGCGTCGTTGGCCGTCAGGCCGTTATTGCCGAGGTCGATGCCGAGTCCCGTGTTCGAGAAGATGGAGTTGGACAGGAACGAGTTGTTCACGCCCGCCAAGGAGAAGAAGTTGACGGCGATGCCGTCCTGACCGTTGAAGGCGATGCGGTTGGACGCGAGCGCGTTATCGTCGCGCGAGTTGATGAGGACGCCGTTTTGCGTGTTGCCGAGAGCCGCCGCGCCGTCCGACCCGACGCCGACGTAGTTGTTGCGCAGGCTGTTGTTGTTGTTGTTCAGAGAGATTCCGTGTCCGGCGTTGGCGGAGACGACGTTGCGCCCTGCGGCGTTTGCGTCGCCGACGAGGTTGCCGCCGCCGCTGTTGCGGATAGAGATGCCGTCGCCGTTATTGGGGAGGGCGCTCGCGCCGCCCACGTCCACGCCGATGAGGTTGCCCTGAATGGTGTGGCCGGGCGATTCGTTGCCGTTGATGTCGATGCCTGCGCTGCCGTTGCCGGAAATGATGTTGCCCGGTGCCTGTCCCGGCGTGGGCGTCAGGCCGCCAATGAGGTTGGACGCCCCGCCCTGCATGAAGAGGCCGACGCCGCTGTTGCCGAGATCAACTGTGCCGGACGCGTCCGTGCCGATGTAGTTGCCCTGCACGGCGTTCGCGCCGGTGAAAATCTGGAGGCCGGTGTGGTTGCCGGAAATGACGTTGCGCGCCGCCGCAGTCGTGCCGCCGATGACGTTGCCGTTGAAGCCGCTGATGCTGACGCCGACCTGCCCGTTGCCGAGGGCGGCTGCGCCAGTCTTGTCCGTGCCGATCAAATTGCCCTGCACGAGATTGTTGCCTGCCCCGGCGCCGAAGATGTTGATGCCGTTCAGGCGATGGCCGGAGATGACGTTGCGCGTCGCGGGCGTGGTGCCGCCGATGACGTTGCCGGTGCTGGCGTTGATGCTCACGCCCTCGCGGCTCTCGTCGGCGAATTTGGCCGTGCCGTTCGCGTCCGTACCGAGGAAACAACCTTCGACGCGGTTGTTGTTGCCGGTGTTGATGTTGATGGCAGCCGAGTTGTCGAAGCGGTTGCTGACGAGGCCGCGCACGGTCGAGTTGCCGCCGCGCAGTTGGAGGCCGGAACCGCCTGCGCCGGGGCCGACGAGTTCGATGAGCAGGACGGCGTTCGACCCCGCCGCGAGCGTGTTCACCCTCGCGCCCGGCTGCGTGTAGCCGTCAATGACGACGGGGTCGGTGATGTCGGGCAGCGGCGAAGTCAGGTTGATCGTGTGGACGCCTGCGCCGGGGATTTGGAAGTTGATGGTCTGCGTGCCGGGGCTGGCGTTGGCGTCGAGGATGGCCTGGCGGAGCGAACCCGCGCCGGAGTCGTTCGTGTTCGAGGCGGTGATGTTTTGCGCCGCAGAGGCGAGACACATCCCACGGTTTCTGGCGTCGTAGACGTTCTGAATTTCGGTCTGCGAGAGGGCGCGGTTGAAGATGGCCGGTTCGTCAATCGCGCCGCCGAATCTGTAGACGGGGTTGCCGTTGTGTCCCTCGCCCCACTCGCCGATCTTGGCCGTGTAGTTCGTCTGGTACTTGAGCGTCTTGCCCACGCCGCCCGTGCCGTAGCCGTCGAGGCGTCCGTTCTTATAAATCCTGATCTCG